>DASUIJ010000092.1:0-4169 GCA_036279815.1 Phenylobacterium sp.
AACTTGGCGATGGTGATGTCCAGGGCGCTGGTCCTGCCTGGCGTGCGGCGGGCGAGGACATCGCCCAGCTCCCCGGCGATATGCTCCAGGGCGTAGGCGCCCTGCCCGATCGCGCGATGGACATCGCCATGGGCCGCCGTGGTCTCGCGGGAGTCGACAAAGAGCCTGGCGCGATTGAGGGCGGCCGCGGCCAGCTCGCACTTGGTGGAGTCGTCGGCGCCGACCGCCGTGACGTGCTGGCCGGGATGGAGCCATTCGCCCAGGACCAGCGGCTCCCGCGCCGAGGTCGCCGTGATCAGCACATCGGCCGCCCGCACGGCGGGCTCGATCCGCGGCGCGAGTACGATGTCGAGGTCGGGAAGCCTTTCGCCCAGCCTCGCCGCCAGCTGCGCCGCGCCGGGCTCCGACCGCGCCCATATGTGGAGCCGCCGGAACGGACGCTCGGAATACAGCGCCAGGACCTGCCAATAGGCCTGGGTTCCGGACCCGAGGACGGCGGCGGTGTCGACCCGCTCCGGCGCCAGGGCGCGGGCGGCCAGCGCGCCGGCGGCCGCGGTGCGGATGTCGGACAGGTAGTGCTCGTCGTTGAGGATGGCCAAGGTGTGGCCTGTCGCGCTGTCGAAGACCGAGATGAAACCACCCTGCGGGGCTCCGGTTTCGACGTTTCGGCGGAACCAGGGCGACACCTTCACGATGTAGGCGCTGCGGCCCCGAAGGACCCCCGTCTTGACGTAGACATCCCCGTCCTGCGGACGTGGCGCGGGAAACATGACGATCAGTCCGTTCTGGGCCTGGCCGGCGCTCGAACGCTGGAAGGCCTCGGACACCGGCTCGACCAGATCTTCGAACCGCACCCGGGCGCGCAGTTCCTCGGCGCCGATCAGGCGTGGCAGGTCGGGTTGAACGGGGGCGTTCATGACTGGTCGCCTGCCGGGTCCGGCGCCTCAAGGTCGAGGAAGCCGCCGCCGACCATGGCGACGTCGCCGCCGACCTTGACGTTGGCGACAGCGCCGCCCTCCGCCTGGGCGGTGACCAGGATGCGGCTTGGCCGCCCCACGAAACGGCCCTGTCGGATGGCCACCTCCTCGCCGCTGCGGGCCAGACCGTGCTTCAGCCGGTATGCGCCGACCACGCCGGCCGCACTCCCGGTGGCGATGTCCTCCATGACGCCGTCGTTGTTCCAGTGACGAATCTCGACCGCCGCTTCGTCCAGCAGCACCGCGAACTGCGCCGCATGCCCGGCGAGAAGGTCCGTCAGGTCGTGGGCGACGCGGGCCCGGTCGAGGGCTCCGGCGCACAACGGGATCACGAGATAGCGAAGGCCCGTGCTGCCGACTTCGAGCGGAAGGTCGCTGCGCAGGTCCGCGACGTCGAGGCCGAAGGCGCGGGCGACGGCGGCGCGGTCGGCGACCTCGCCGAGGAATTCGGGCCGCCCCTGATCCAGAACGCCGGAATAGCCCTGCCGTGTTCGCCGGGTGACGACCGAGAGCTCCCGGTCCGGCAGTTCGAAGCGCCAGGTCTGGGCGGACTCCTGGCCGCTCGAGTGATGCAGCACGGCGGCGGCGCCCAGGATCGGATGACCGGCGAACGGCAGTTCCTCGATCAGGTCGAAGATTCGCGCCCGAACCGTGTCGGGCCTCGCGGTGGGCTCGAGGAAGACAACTTCGAACTGGCGGAGCTCCCGGGCGATCTTCAGCATCTGCGCCTGGCTGAGGCCGCCTGAGTTCAGGAACACCGGCAGGCTGTTGCCGCAGAACGGCTCCGGGCTGAAGACGTCCACGTGGACGTAGTCGAGGCGCGGCATGGCTTCCCCTAGAGACTGTCTTGCAGGTGGCGGGTGAAGCGGCGGATCTCGGCTTCGTCCCGCCGATAGAAGGTCCAGCCCTTCTTTCGGGTCGGGATGAGCAGGCCGGCGTCGGTGAGCAGGGTGAGGTGCCGCGAGGCGGTGGCCGCGGCGATTCCCAGCCGATCGCGGATGAAATCGGCGCACACGCCGTCGGTCTCGAAGTCGCCGTCGACCTGCGGAGGGAAATGATCCGCGGGGCGCTTCAGGTACTCCAGGATCGCCAGGCGGACCGGGCTTGCGACCGCCTTCAGGCGATCGACATCGGCGGACGCCTCGCGGGCTTGCGTTTCGCTCTTTCGCATAAATACGAAATAGACGGGCCCGCAGCCGAAATCAAGCGAAGCTGGTCCGGCCTGGCTCCCTAGACGGCGCCGATGATCCCCAGGAAATCGGAAGCCTTCAACGAGGCCCCGCCGACCAGAGCGCCGCCGACTTCGGCCGCGTGCAGGATTTCGGCCGCGTTGCCGGGCTTCACCGAGCCGCCGTAGAGGATCGGCGGGGTCGCGCCGTGATCGCCGAACATCTCGACCAGGGTGGCGCGGATCGCAACGTGGACCTCTTCGATCTCCGGCGTCGTGGGGGTCAGGCCGGTGCCGATGGCCCAGACGGGCTCGTAGGCGACCGCGAAAGCCTTGCCGGCCAGGTCGGCGGGCAGAGAGCCCCTCACCTGACCCGTCACCACGTCGAGCGCCCGGCCCGCCTTGCGCTCCTCCAGGGTCTCGCCGACGCAAACGATGGGCTCGAGGCCCGCGCGCAGGGCGGCGCCGACCTTGGCGGCCACCAGGGCGTCGGTCTCGCCGTAGCCGGCGCGGCGTTCGGAGTGCCCAAGGATCACCAGGGAGGCGCCGGCGTCGGCCAGCATTTCGGCGGAGATGTCGCCGGTGAAGGCGCCTGAGACTTCGGCGCGGCAGTCCTGGCCGCCGATGGCCAGAGCCGTGCCCCTCACCGCCCCTGCGGCGCGGGCGACGAGGGTCGCGGGCGGGCAGATCGCCACCCGCGCCGAGGTCGTTCCCAGGCCCGCCGCGGTGGCCTGGGCCTCCGCCAGGGCGGCGCCGTCCCCGTTCATCTTCCAGTTGCCGGCGATCAGGGGAGTGGGACGGTTCATGCTGCTCAAGGCCTCGCTTTGGTCGCTTTCCTGAGGCGGTTAAGCCATGCCGCCGGGCCTGTCACGGGGGTAGCGGCGGGTCGGTTCTCTCCCCGCGCTTGCGGGGGCCAAGCCTCACCCACTATACCGCGCGTTCAAAGGGTCGCCCCGAAGGGGGTCGGGAAAGGTCTCATGCTCGCCAATATCCGCACCTTCGCGAAGTCGGGGTTCGCCACGGTCCTGATCGGCCTCCTGATCGTCAGCTTCGGCGTCTGGGGCGTTCACGACGCCTTCAAGCCCCAGGTGACCAACAAAGTGGTGGTGGCGGGCAAGCGCTCGCTGGGGCCGCAGGACTTCAAGATGGAGTTCGACCGCGCCCGCAAGGGCCTGGAACAGCAGGTGGGGCAACCGGTCACCACCGAGGTCGCGGTGGAGAACCATTTCGACTCGCGGCTGCTGGAAGAACTGGCCACCCGCGAATCGTTCGGAGCCCTGCTGCAGAAGATCGGCGTTCGCCCCTCCGACAGCCTGGTCGCCAAGCAGCTGGAACGGATCCCCAACTTCTTCGACCCGGTCTCGGGCCGGTTCGACAAGGCTCTCTATCTGCAGACGCTGGCGCAGAACAACCTGACCGACGAGAAGTTCACGTCCGGCCTCACCGATGAGATCGCCCAGAGCCACGTGGTGTCGGCGATCGTCAACGGCCTGAGGACCCCCAGGGCCTATGGCGCGCTGGGCGCGATCTTCGGGACCGAGAGCCGCGACGTCGGCTATTTCGCCATCGGCCCGGGCGCCGTGCCGCCGGTGGCGCCGCCGACCGACGCCCAGCTCACCAAGTTCATGCAGGAAAACGCCGCCCAGCTCACCTTGCCGGAGTTCCGGATCCTGACCGTCGTGCGGTTCAGCCCGGCCCTCGCGGGTGCGAACCTGGCGGTGAGCGAAGCGGACATCCAGAAGCAGTTCGACTTCCGGAAGGACACCCTCAACAAGCCTGAGACCCGCAGCCTGGTGCAGATTCCCGGCAAGGACGCCAAGACCGCCCAGGCCGTCGCCGCGCGGCTGGCCAAGGGCGAGGACCCGGCCGCCATCGCCAAGTCGATCGGCGTCGAGGCGATTTCCTACGTGGACAAGCCCAAGACCGCCATCGCTGACGCCAAGGTCGGGGCCGCGGCCTTCTCGCTGGCGGAAGGCGCCGTTCAGGTGGTCCAGGGCGACCTGGGCCCGGCCGTGGTGAAGATT
>DASUIJ010000093.1:0-4171 GCA_036279815.1 Phenylobacterium sp.
CGCGCCGGGTGGAGCGCGCGGACAATCGTGAGGTCTGGGGGGCTTAGGCCGCGGCTTCGTCGGCGGCGGCGTCCCCGCCCTTCACCAGGTCCTCGAGGCCCTGTTCGCGGACCTTGCGATAGAGGGTGGAGCGGCCGATCCCGAGACGGCGGGCGACCTCGCTCATGTGGCCGGCATAGATCTCGATGGCCAGCTGGATGAGGTCGCGCTCGATCTCCTCCAGGGTGCGAAGGTGGCCGCGGCCGTCGAGGATGCGCACGGGCGCGTCCTTGGGCATCTCGGCCATCAGCTCCGCCGCCGTCGGCAGGGCGGCCGGCGCGGAGAAGGCGGTCGGCAGCGCCTCGGGCGGCGGCGCCTTGACCCCGGAGATGGCCGGGAAGTCGTAGGGCTGCAGGTAGGGTGCGTCGGCCAGGACGATGGCGCGATAGACCGCGTTCTCCAGCTGGCGGACATTGCCCGGCCAGTCGAAGCCGGTGAGGAACGCCAGGGTTTCCGCCGAGGCGCCGGCCACGGCCTTGCCCTCCTCGACGTTGAAGCGGCGGATGAAGGTCTCCACCAGGGCCGGGATGTCCTCGCGCCGCTCGCGCAGCGCCGGGGCCTCGATGGGGAAGACGTTGAGGCGATAGAACAGATCCTCGCGGAACCGGCCCTCGGCCACCGCCACCGTCAGGTCGCGGTTGGTGGCCGAGACGATGCGCACGTCGACCTTCAGCGAGCGCTTGGCGCCGATCGGGTCGATCTCGCTCTCCTGCAGTGCGCGCAGCAGCTTCACCTGGATGTCCAGGGGCAGCTCGCCCACCTCGTCGAGGAACAGGGTGCCGCCGTTGGCTTCCTGGAACTTGCCCAGATGCTTGTCGGTGGCCCCGGTGAAGCTGCCCTTCTCGTGGCCGAACAGGATCGACTCGACCAGGTTCTCCGGGATGGCTCCGCAGTTCACGGCCACGAAGGGCTTGCCGGACCGGTCCGACGATCCATGCACGGCGCGGGCGATGACTTCCTTGCCCACGCCGCTCTCGCCGGTGATCAGCACCGGGATCGACGACTTGGCCGCCCGCTCGCCCATGCGCTTGACCATGGTCATGGCCGGACCGTCGCCCACCAGGTCGGCGAAGGTGGCTCTGCCGCCGGCGTGCTTCTTCAGCCGCTCCACCTCGCCCTTCAGCGCGCCCATGCTCAGGGCGTTGCGGATCGAGATGGTGATGCGCTCCGGCGAGGCCGGCTTGATGAAGAAGTCGCAGGCGCCGGCCTGCATCGCCTGGACCACGGTGTCGATGCCGCCCGATGCGGTGACCACGATCACCGGCTGGCTGAACCCGCGGGCGCGGATTTCCTTCAGGGTGTCCTGGCCGGAGATGCCCGGCATGACCAGGTCCAGCAGGATCAGGTCGCAGGCCCCGCCGGAGGTCAGCCGGGCGATCGCCTGGTCGCCGTTCTCGGCATGGGCCACGGCGAATCCGTCGCGCTCCAGGACCGCCTGGGCCAGCCTGCGTTGTGTCGGGTCGTCGTCGACGACAAGGACCGTCTTGGTCATATGAAAACACCCACCTGGATCGGACGCTCATCTGCCGGGGAAACCCTGGGATGAGGCTCGTTATGTCGCGGATTGATACACGTCGCGGGTAAAGGCGGGGTTTCGGAGTCCTGAGTCGGGCGTTAACGCCGGGCCCCCTGCAACCCATGCGATTCCCGGCGGCGGGGGTGCGGCGACGCGTACAACCGTCACTGACGTGAGGTCAGCATTGCCCTTGGCGGCAGTGCGGGCATATTGGCGTCCAAGGCCGCGCCGACGGCCGCGTCTGGGAGGCCTCCATGAAGATCACCAAGCTCGCCATCATATTGGCGCTCACCTCCGTGCTCGCCGCCTGCGGCCAGAAGGAGGGCGGAGGCAAGGCGGGCAATGTCGACGGCGCGCGCCTCGCGGCGGCCAGCGGCAACGGCGACTGGCTCTCTGTCGGCCGGACCTATGACGAGCAGCGGTTCAGCCCGCTGACCAAGATCTCCAACCAGAATGTCGGCCAGCTGGGCCTGGCCTGGTACCACGAGTTCGACACCGACCGCGGCCAGGAAGCCACGCCCGTCGTGGTCGACGGGGTTATGTACACCACCACCGCCTGGTCCAAGGTCTTCGCCCTCGACGCCAAGACCGGCGCGCTGAAATGGTCCTACGATCCCAAGGTCGAGGGCTCCAAGGGCTTCGACGCCTGCTGCGACGTGGTCAACCGCGGCGTGGCCGTCTGGAAGGGCCGGGTCTATGTGGGCGCTCTCGACGGCCGCCTGATCGCGCTGGACGCGGCCACCGGCAAGGAAGTCTGGTCCGTCCAGACCACCGAAGTGGGCAAGCCCTACACGATCACCGGCGCGCCCCGGGTCATCAAGGACAAGGTGCTGATCGGCAACGGCGGGGCCGAGTACGGCGTCCGCGGCTACATCACCGCCTACGACACGGCCACCGGCAAGCAGGTCTGGCGCTTCTACACGGCCCCCAACGCCGAAGGGAAAGCCGACGGCGCGGCCTCCGACAAGATCATGGCCGAGAAGGTCAACGCCACCTGGTCGGACGGCGCCTGGAAGCAGACGGGCGGCGGCGGCACCGTGTGGGACTCCATGGCCTATGACCCGACCCTGGACATCGTCTATCTCGGCGTCGGCAACGGCAATCCGTGGAACCACCAGAAGCGTTCGGGCGGCAAGGGCGACAACCTGTTCGTCTCCTCGATCCTGGCGCTGAAGCCCGACACCGGCGAGTACGTCTGGCACTACCAGACCACCCCGGGCGAGAGCTGGGACTACACCGCCACCCAGCACCTGATCCTCGCCGACCTGACCATCGACGGCCAGGCGCGCAAGGTGATCATGCAGGCGCCGAAGAACGGCTTCTTCTATGTGATCGACCGGGCGACCGGCCAGCTGATCTCGGCCAAGAACTTCGTGCCGATCACCTGGGCCTCCGGGGTCGATCCCAAGACCGGCCGGCCGATCGAGAACCCGGGCGCCCGCTACATCGACAAGCCGTCCATGCAGCTGCCCGGCCCGCTGGGCGCGCACAACTGGCACCCGATGTCCTTCAACCCGACGGCGGGCCTGGTCTACATCCCGGCCCAGGCGTCGCCCTTCGCCTACACCAACATCAAGGACTTCAAGTACAAGCCCGGCGGCTGGAACGTGGGCACCGACCTGCTGGCCAACGCCCTGCCGGACGACAAGGCCCAGCTCGCCGCCATGAAGCCGATGTTCCATGGCCAGCTGATCGCCTGGGACCCGGTGGCTCAAAAGGCCCGCTGGACGGTGGACCATCCCTTCTTCTGGAACGCCGGCGTGATGTCCACGGCGGGCGGCCTGGTCTTCCAGGGCGCCGGCGAGGGCCAGTTCGTCGCCTATGACGCCGCCACGGGCAAGAAGCTGTGGAGCTACGAGACCACCAACGGCGTCGTCGCCGCGCCCTCCACCTACGAGATCGACGGCGAGCAGTATGTGGCGGTCATGGTCGGCTATGGCGGCGGCGGGCCCACCTCGGCCTCGGTCCTGCTGGGCAACAAGCCGCGCATGCCGGGCCGGCTGATGGTCTTCAAGCTGGGCGGCAAGGCGGTGGCCAAGCCTTACGACATCGTCCCGATGCCGGCCCTCGACCTGGCCCAGGCGGCTCCCGGCGGCGACGCCAAGAAGGGCTTCGCGACCTACCACGAGAACTGCCAGGTCTGTCACGGGCCCAGCGTCTCGGGCGCCTTCCTGCCTGACCTGAAGTCGTCGCAGATGATCCTGACCGCGGACAACTTCAAATCCGTGGTGATCGACGGCGCCCGCAAGGCCAACGGCATGGCGAGCTTCGCCAGGTTCATGACGCCTGCCGACGCCGAGGACGTCCGCGCCTACATCATCTCCGAAGCGAAGAAGGCCCAGGCCGCCGCGCCGACCGCCGTGGCCGCCGCGAAGAAGTAGGCGCGTCCTTTCGCGGCGATTCCCTCCGTCATGTCGGGTTCAGCCCGACGGGGCGGAGGGGGCGCCGCGTCCCCTACCGCCGGATCGCCGTCTCGAACGCCTGCGCGATGCTGTCGGCCTGGTCGGCGGTGAGCACCAGGGGCGGGGAGATGCGCACCGTGTGGTCGTGGGTGTCCTTGCAGAGGTAGCCCGCCCGCATCAGGGTCTCGCAAACCGGCCGCGCGCCGCCGGCCTC
>DASUIJ010000094.1:0-16967 GCA_036279815.1 Phenylobacterium sp.
AACCCGGTGTCGAGGGCCTGGTCCACGTCTCCGAAATGTCCTGGACCAAGAAGAACGTCCATCCCGGCAAGATCGTCTCCACCTCGCAGGAAGTGGACGTGGTGGTGCTGGACGTCGATCCGTCCAAGCGCCGAGTGTCCCTGGGCCTCAAGCAGGCCATGGACAATCCGTGGGACGCCTTCGTCGCCGCCCATCCGATCGGCTCGACCGTCGAGGGCGAGGTCAAGAACGCCACCGAATTCGGTCTGTTCATCGGCCTGGAAAACGACATCGACGGCATGGTCCACCTGTCCGATCTGGACTGGGCGGTCCCCGGCGAGGAAGCCATCGCCAAGTACCACAAGGGCGAGATGGTCAAGGCCCGCGTCCTGGACGTGGATGTCGAGAAGGAGCGTATCTCGCTCGGCATCAAGCAACTGGCCGGCGACCCCCTGCAGGGCGACAGCTTCCGCAAGGGTCAGACGGTGACCGTCACGGTGACCGAGGTCACCACCGGCGGCATCGAGGTCAAGTTCGGCGATGACGACGCGCCGATGACGGCCTTCATCCGCAAGTCCGACCTCAGCCGCGACCGCGCCGATCAGCGCCCCGAGCGCTACGCCGTGGGCGACCGCGTCGACGCCCAGGTGACCAATGTCGACAAGGCCGCCCGTCGGGTCGCCGTCTCGATCAAGGCCCTGGAGATGATCGAGGAAAAGGAAGCCATCGAGAAGTTCGGGTCCTCGGACTCCGGCGCCTCGCTGGGCGACATCCTCGGCGCGGCCCTGCGCGAGAAGGCTCAAAAGGAATAGTGGCGCACGCGCCCTGAAAGGGGCGCGCGCACCGACCTTGCGAACGGCGGACCGGGTGACCGGTCCGCCGTTTTCGTTTGGCCGCCACCCGTCCCGCCCGTGGCTCGACGGGCGCCTTCCGGGGACCTTCCAGGTTGTCCTGGCGGCCACATCGCGCTCAAAGCGACAGCGGATTTCGGCCTTGCGGTACGCTTAACCCTTTTACCGGGTTGAACATCTTCTGGGACTCGACCATGTTCCGCCAGCCGCAGGACCGGAATCAGGCATGATCAAGTCGGAACTCATCGCAAAACTCGCCGAAGAGAATCCGCACCTCACACAGCGCGATATAGAGCGCGTGGTGGGGGTGATCCTTGAGCGCATGATCCAGGCCCTTGAAGAGGGCGGCCGGGTCGAGCTTCGCGGCTTCGGCGCCCTGTCGGTCCGCTCGCGCGACGCCCGCGCCGGCCGCAACCCGCGCACCGGCGAGTCCGTCGAGGTCCGCGCCAAGCACGTGCCGTTTTTCAAGAGCGGCAAAGAACTGCGCGAACGGCTCAACGCCGACGAATAGAACGGCCGGCGAAATGGGGCGGCCTCACCGCCTGCGCCCGTCGATCCTGGCCGAGTAACTCCAGGGAGATCACTTGAGCATCTTCAGCGAATTCCGCGAATTCATCGCCCGTGGCAACGTGATCGACCTGGCGGTCGGCGTGATCATCGGCGGCGCCTTCGGGGCGATCACCAAGAGCCTCGTGGACCAGGTGATCATGCCGCCGGTGGGCCTGCTCACCAGCGGTGTCGACTTCGCCCATCTCGAGGTCGTTCTGCGGCCCGACAATCCGGCCACCAAGGTCAACGAACTGGTCGCCGTCCAGTACGGAGCCTTCCTCAACACCCTGATCCAGTTCCTGATCATCGCCTTCGTGGTGTTCCTGCTGGTGAAGCTGGTCAACGCCATCCGCCGCAAGGACGCCCAGTCGCCGGCCGCGCCGCCCGCGCCCACCCCGCAGGAAGCGCTGCTGACCGAAATCCGCGATCTCCTGAAGGCTCAGAAGTAGCGCCGGGGCGCAATCGCGCCCGCGCCCCTTGCGGTCGGGGGCCCGCACCCCCTAATCCGGGCGCATGACCGTCAAGGCCAAGATCTGCGGATTGTCGACCCCCGAGGCCGTGCGCGCCGCGCTGGACGGCGGGGCGAGCCATATCGGCTTCGTGTTCTTCGGCAAGAGCCCCCGGGACATCGCGCCGGACGCCGCCGCTCGCCTGGCCCAGCCGGCGCGGGGCCGCAACGTGAAGGTCTGCGCCGTCACGGTCGATCCCGACGATGCGCTGCTGGATCGGCTGGCCGCGATCCTCAAGCCCGACTTCATCCAGCTGCACGGCAAGGAGACGCCGTCGCGGGCGCGGATGGTCGGCGAACGGACGGGCGCCGGGGTGATCAAGGCGCTGTCGGTGTCGGACAGCACGGACATCGCCCAGGCCGCCGCCTACGAGACCGTGGTCGATCACCTGATGTTCGACGCCAGGCCGCCCAAGGACGCCGAGCTTCCCGGCGGCATGGGCGTCAGTTTCGACTGGACGCTGATGGCGGGCCGGCGGTTCGCGCGCCCCTGGTTCCTGGCCGGGGGGCTCGATCCCTGGAACGTCGCCGAGGCCCTGCGGCTGTCTTCCGCCCCGCTCGTCGACGTTTCCTCTGGCGTGGAGCGCGGACCCGGACTAAAGGACCCGGCCTTGATCACGGCGTTCCTGGACGCCGTCCGCCGCGTCTGAGGTTCACAGATCCTCGTGAATATCGAAGCCAAGCCCAACGACTACACGGCCTACCCCGACGCCGCCGGCCGGTTCGGCGACTATGGCGGCCGTTATGTGCCCGAGACCCTGATGCCGCTGGTCCACGAGCTGGACGCGGCCTATCGCGCCGCCAAGGCCGACGAGGGCTTCCAGGCCGAGCTGCGCGGGTTCCTCAAGCATTATGTCGGCCGCCCCAGCCCGCTCTATTTCGCCGAGCGGCTGACCCAGCACTTTGGCGGGGCCAAGATCTATCTGAAGCGTGAGGAGCTGAACCACACCGGCTCGCACAAGATCAACAACTGCATGGGCCAGATTCTGCTGGCCCGGCGGATGGGCAAGACCCGGATCATCGCCGAGACCGGCGCCGGCCAGCACGGCGTGGCCACCGCCACGGTCTGCGCCCGCTTCGGCCTGCCCTGCGTGGTCTATATGGGCGCGGTCGACGTGGAGCGGCAGAAGCCCAACGTCTTCCGCATGAACCTCCTGGGCGCCCAGGTGGAATCGGTGACCTCCGGCTCGGCCACCCTCAAGGACGCCATGAACGAGGCCCTGCGCGACTGGGTCACCAACGTCCACGACACCTATTACCTGATCGGCACCGCCGCCGGCATGCACCCCTATCCGGAGATGGTCCGCGACTTCCAGTCGGTGATCGGCGTCGAGACCAAGGCCCAGATGCTGGAGATCGAGGGCCGTCTTCCCGACGCCGTGATGGCCTGCGTGGGCGGCGGCTCCAACGCCATCGGCATCTTCCACCCCTTCCTCAACGACGAGGGCGTCCGCCTGATCGGCGTCGAGGCGGCGGGCGAGGGCATGGAGACCGGACGTCACGCCGCGGCCATCAACGGCGGCCGCCCGGGCGTCCTGCACGGCAACATGACCTACCTGCTGCAGGACAGGGACGGCCAGATCACCGAGGCCCATTCGATCTCCGCCGGCCTCGACTATCCCGGCATCGGACCCGAGCACTCCTGGCTGCACGATGTCGGCCGGGCGACCTATCTCACCGCCACCGACGCCGAGTCGCTCGCGGCCTTCAAGCTCTGCGCGGAGCTGGAGGGCATCCTGCCGGCGATCGAATCCGCCCATGCGCTCGCCCGCCTGCCCGAGGTGGTCAAGGAGGTCGGCAAGGGCGGGATCGTGGTGCTGAACCTGTCCGGCCGCGGCGACAAGGACGTCGCCACCGTCGCCGCCTATCTGGGGCGCGAAGTCTGATGGGGCCTAATCCTTGAGCAAGGCCCGCATCGACGCCCGCTTCGCCGCGCTGAGGGCCGAGGGCCGCGCGGCCTTCGTCGCCTATGTGATGGCCGGCGACCCCGACTACGACACATCGCTCCAGATCCTGAAGGGCCTGCCGGCCGCCGGCGCCGACCTGATCGAAGTGGGCTTCCCGTTCTCCGATCCCATGGCCGAGGGCCCGCCCATCCAGCGCGCCGCCCTGCGGGCGCTCGCCAACGGCATGACGCTCGCCCGGACGCTGCAGCTGGTCGCCGACTTCCGGAAGGGCGACGCCGACACGCCGGTCATCATGATGGGCTACGCCAATCCGTTGATCGGCTGGGGCTTCGAGGCCTTCGCCCGCGACGCCGCCGCGGCCGGGGTCGACGGCCTGATCGTGGTCGACATTCCCCCCGAGGAGGCCGATCCCCTGGCCGACGCGCTCGACGCCGAGCACATGTCCCTGATCCGGCTGGCGACGCCGACCACGGACGACAAGCGGCTGCCGATCGTCATCCGCCGCACCTCGGGCTTCGTCTATTACGTGTCCGTGGCCGGGGTGACGGGCGTCAAGGAAGCCGACGCCGACCTGGTCGCGCCGCACGTGGTGCGCGTCCGCGCCGCCTCGGGCCTGCCGGTGGCCGTGGGCTTCGGCATCAAGACGCCCGAGCGCGCCGCCGCCATCGCCAGGGTCGCCGACGCGGTCGTGGTCGGATCGGCCCTCGTTGACGAGGTCGCCGCAGGCTTGGCAATGAACGAAAGCGTGACCGCGCGGGTTCTTTCCAAAGTGGAATCCTTGGCTAAGGCTGTGCGCTCCGCGCGAGTCAGAAGCGTCACGGTGTAAGACCTTATGGCGATGGCCGAACAGCGAAACGACAAAGCCGGCAAGCCGCCGGGCACGACGGCTCCCAAGGAGCGCGGCGGATGGCTGGCGAAGATCGCGCCCGGCGTGCGCAATCTTGTCGCCAAGCGCGAGACGCCCGAGAATCTGTGGGTCAAATGCCCCGACACCGGGGAGATGATCTATCGGCCCGACCTGGAGGCCGCCCTGTGGGTGACCCCGTCGGGCAGCCACATGCGGATCGGCGCGGCCCAGCGCCTGCGCTACACCTTCGACGAGGGCAAGTACGAGCGGCTGTCCTCGCCGCACGTGGTGGACGACCCGCTGAAGTTCCCGGACGACAAGCCCTACATCGAGCGCCTGAAGGCGGCCCGCAAGGCCACCGGCGAGCAGGATGCGATGATCATCGGCGTCGGCAAGATCCAGGGCCAGGAGGCCGTGGTCGTCGCCCAGGACTTCTTCTTCATGGGCGGTTCGCTCGGCATGGGGGCCGGCGAGACCTTCATCAAGGCGGCCCACGAAGCCATCAAGCGCAAGATCCCGTTCGTGATCTTCACCGCCTCGGGCGGCGCGCGGATGCAGGAGGGCACCCTGGCCCTGATGCAGATGGCGCGCACCACCCTGGCGCTCAACGAGGTGAAGAGCGCGGGCCTGCCCTATATCGTGGTGCTGACCGACCCGACGGCCGGCGGGATCACCGCCTCCTACGCCATGCTGGGGGACGTGCACCTGGCCGAGCCCAACGCCATGATCGCGTTCTCGGGCCGCCGCGTGATCGAGCAGACCATCCGCGAAGTCCTGCCGCCCGGCTTCCAGCGCGCCGAGTTCCTGATGGAGCGCGGCATGGTCGACAAGGTGGTGGCCCGGGTGGACCTGCCCAAGGTGCTGGCCTCGATCCTCAAGACCCTGACGATGGGCCGCTCCCGTTCGAAGGCCGCCTGAACTTCCGCATTAGCCCGGCAGACCGCGATGTATGATCCGATCCGCGCTTCAGACGCGGTGATCCAGCGTCTGCGCGCCAACCACCCGTCGCTGATCGACCTCACCACCGGACGCGTGGAACGGCTGCTGGCGGCGCTGGGGCATCCCGAGAGGCGCCTGCCGCCGGTGATCCACGTGGCGGGCACCAACGGCAAGGGCTCCACCGTCGCCTATCTGCGCGCCATCGCCGAGGCGGCGGGGCTGAAGGTCCACGCGATCACCTCGCCGCACCTGGTGCGCTTCGCCGAGCGTATCCGGGTGGCCGGGACCCTGATCAGCGACCAGCGCCTGAACGAGCTCACCGACCAGCTGGAGGCGGCCAATGCGGGCGAGCCGATCAGCTTCTTCGAGATCACCACCGTGCTGGCCTTCCAGGCCTTCGCCGACACCCCGGCCGACCTGTGCATCGTCGAGGTGGGGCTGGGCGGGCGCTACGACGCCACCAACATCTTCGAGGCCCCGGCGGTCAGCGTGATCACCCCGGTCGACTACGACCACCTGGAGATGCTCGGGCCGGAGCTCGGCAAGATCGCCTGGGAGAAGGCCGGGATCATCAAGGCGGGCCGTCCCGCGGTGGTGGCCCGCCAGCTGGAGGAGGGCGAGGCGGTGATCCTCGCCGAGGCCGAGGCCCTGTCGGCGCCGGTCACCCTGATGGGCCGCGACTTCGACGCCTGGGAGGAACGCGGCCGGCTGATGGTGCAGATCGGCGACCGCCTGCTGGACCTGCCGGCCCCCAGCCTGTTCGGCGGCTACCAGTTCGCCAATGCGGGCCTGGCCGTGGCCGCGATCCTGGCCCTGGGCGACCCGCGGATCGACGAGGCCGCCCTGGCCAGGGGCGTTTCTTCGGCGGTCTGGCCGGCGCGCTTCCAGCGCCTCACCGCCGGGCCGATGGCGGACCTCGCCCGCGCGCGCGGCTCCGACCTCTGGCTGGACGGCGGGCACAATCCCCACGCCGGGCGGGCCCTGGCCGAGGCCGCCGGACGGCTGGTGGCGCGGGACCCGCGCCCGCTGGTGCTGATCACCGCCATGTTCGCCCGCAAGGACGCCGCCGGCTTCTTCGCGCCCTTCGCGGCGCTGAATCCCAGGGTGATCGCCACCACCTTCGATTCAGGCAACGCCGCGCCGCCCGAGGACATCGCCGCCGCGGCGCGCCAGGTGGGGCTGAAGGCGGAGACTGTCGAGGATGTGGAGGCGGGGGTGCGGCGGGCGCTGGAGGGCGAAGGCCCTGCGCCTCACGTGCTGATCTGCGGCGGCCTGCACTTCGCCGGCGAGGTCCTGGCCATGAGCCCGGACACCTGGCCGACCTGATCCGCCGCCGGACGGACGTTCGAAAGTTCCCGGCGGCTCCGCGGGGCGCGAAGCCGCCGGATGGGCCTAGATCCCGGCTTCGTTAAGCCATTCCACGATCTTCTGCTTGGGCATGGCGCCCACCTTCATGGAGGCCATCTGGCCGTCCTTGAACAGCATCATGGTGGGGATGCCGCGGACGCCGTAGCGCGACGGCGTGGTGGGCGATTCTTCGATGTTCAGCTTGGCGACGGTGATCTGCCCGACCAGTTCGGCGGCGATCTGCTCCAGGGCCGGGGCGATCTGTTTGCAGGGACCGCACCACTCGGCCCAAAAATCGACCAGGACCGGCTTGCCGGACTGCAGGACGTCCTTGTCGAAGGACTCGTCGGTGACCGCAACGGTGCTCATCAAAAGCTCCTTATGACGCTCGTCCGCAATGCGCGAACGGCCATGTTCGATCCGCCATATGGGCGGCTTGAATCCTGGTATCAACCGTTACGACCAAGCTCGGCAAGGGTCTCGACCAAGAGTATTTCTGGGATCGGCATCAGCTTCGGGCCGTCCGTCCACACCAGGGCCGCCTCGACCGTCCGATCCGGGAACACCTCCGACAGGACCGCCCAGTACATGGCCATCTGGCGCAGATAGGCCGGGTCCGCCTCCTCGATGCGACCGGGTGAGGGCCGGTTGGTCTTGAAATCGGCCACCAGCACCCGGTCGGGAAGCACGACCAGCCGGTCCAGGCGCCCGGAAATGGCCAGGCCGGCGGGCAGGCGCCGCGCGGTCCCCGCCACCGCCACTTCCGCGCGGCCGGCCGGTCCGAACACCTCGGCGAAACGGTGGTCCTCCAGCACGCCCAGGGCGGCGCCGATCATCTCGGCCCGCTGGCCGGGGCTGAGGTCGGGCTCCCGGGCCAGCATGCGGGCGGCGGCGTCGGCGCGCGCCTCCGGCGCCAGGTCCGGCAGCACCTGCAGCAGCCGGTGGATCAGGTCGCCCCGCCGGAACCGGCCAAGGCCCCCCGGTCCGGCCAGCGGCGAGGCGGCCGGCGTGGTCACGTCCTCGCCCAGGTCCGAGGGTGAGGCGTATCGGGCATAGGCTTCGGGCCGGGCGTCCGCGGCGGTCCAGGCCGGCGCCGCCTGGGCTTCGCGTGGGGTCTCCGATCGGCGCGGCGCCGGCTTGGGGTCGTCGCCGAACCGCTGGAACTCCAGGCCATCGCCTCCCACCGACCGCACCCGGGGCGCGATGTCGGCGTGTTCGAAGGCGGTCCGCAGGGCGCCCCACCATCCGGCGAGATTCTCCTCCTTGGCCCTGGCGGCGATCCGCCCGCACAGCACCAGCCGGTCCCGCGCCCGGGTGAGCGCCACATAGAGCAGGCGGAAGGCCTCCTGCTCGTCCTTCAGCGCCCGCCACTCCCGCGCCCGGGCCGAGGCCTCGCAATCGGATTTCTGCGAGCTCGACCACAGGAAGCCGCCGGCCTCCGTGGCCATCAGCGGCGAGCCGCGGGCCGTGCGCGACAGCGTGGTCTCCGGCAGGAAGACGATCGGGGCCTCCAGGCCCTTGGCGCCGTGGGCGGTCATCACCCGCACCTCGTCGCGTCCGGCCTCCATCTCGCGCTTGACCGTGATGTCCAGGCTGACCAGGGCGGCGGCCAGGCTCTCCAGGTCTTCGATCCCGCGGCCCTCGGCGGCCAGCACCTGGGACAGGAATTCGTCCAGGGCGTCCTCGGCCTCGGCGCCCAGCCTTCGGAACAGCCGCGCCCTCAGGGTCCGGCCCTGGCCGTCGCGGACGCCCAGCAGGCGGGAATAGAACTCGAAGGGCCGCCGCGCCCCGGCTTCCGCCAGCGTCAGGCTCAACAGGTCGAAGGCGGCGCGCCATTCGATCCGCTCGTCGGCCCGGGCCGCCAGCACGTCCCACAGGTTGGTCTTCTCCCGCCCGTGGGCCAGGGCGTAGAGGCTGTCGTCCTCCACGTCGCAGAAAGGGCTGCGCAGCAGGGCGGCCAGGGTCAGCTCGTCGCGGGGGAACAGGGCGAAGCGGGCCAGGGCCAGCAGGTCGTCGAACAGGATGTGCTCCGACAGCGCCAGCCGGTCGGCCCCCGCCACCGGAACCTTCCGCCGCTTCAGCGCCCGCAGAATCTCCTCGAACAGCGCCTTGCGGCGGCGCACCAGGATCAGGACGTCGCCGGGGGTCGCCGCGCGCCAGACCCTGTCGTCCTTGTCGAACACCGCGTCGCCGCGCTTCAGCAGGGCCTCGATCTCGCCGGCGATGCGCTCGGCCAGCCGCCGGTTGGCCGAGGCCTCGGTCACCTGGTCCAGGGGCGCGTCCCAGGCCTCGCGGATTTCTCCGGCCTCCTCGCGGTCCAGCGGCCACAGGTCGATGCAGCCCGCATGTTCGGCGCGCATGGCTCGGTGGCGGATGGGCTCGGCGGCCTCGTCCTCCGGTCGCCGGGGCAGGATGGCGGCGGCCAGGGCCTGCGGCGCGAAGGTGGCGTCCACGAAGCTCAGGATTTCCGGGGTCGAGCGCCAGGAGGCGTGCAGGCCCACCCGCTTGAAGGTGAAGCCCGCGCTTTCCGCGCGGTCCCGGTGATAGGCGAACTCGCGGATCAGGATCTCCGGGGCGGCGCCCTGGAACGAATAGATCGACTGCTTCTCGTCGCCGACCACGAACATGTTGCGGTCCAGCGGTTCCCCGCCCTGGCCCGGGTCGCGCGCGGGCAGGCCCTCCCCGGAGAAGAACTCCCCGGCCAGGGCGCGGATGATCTCCCACTGGTCCGGCGCTGTGTCCTGCGCCTCGTCCACCAGGATGTGATCGATGCCGCCGTCCAGCTTGTAGAGCACCCAGGCCGCCGCCGGCGCATGGGCCGTCAGTTTGACGGTCTTCTCGATCAGGTCGGCGAAGTCGAGCCCGCCGGCCATCTCCTTCTCGATCCGGTAGGCGGTCAGATAGGCGTCCGCCAGCACCAGGGCGTGGGTGGTGTCCAGGGCCACGCCCACAGCGCGCCGCCGCTCGCGCAGCTCGGCCAGGCGGTCCTGCTCGGACAGCAGCGCCATGCGCAGGCTCTCGTGGGCCTTGAGGCCGCTGGTCTTGGCGACCCAGATGGCGGGGGTGCCCTCGCCGCCCTCGGTGAACAGCACTTTCAGCGCCGCGTCGAAGCTGGGGGCGTCGGCCACCGCCCGCAGCTTGACGGCGAGTTTCTGGTCGGCCGCGCCGCCCTGGGCGAGGGCGGCCGCGCATTCGCGCCACAGCCGGGGGTTCAGGCCCTCGACGGCCTCGTCCTCGACCTCCTGCGGATCGACCTCGTGGGAAAACCCGCAGGTGCGCCAGATATCGGCCCGCGCGCCCTCGAGTCCGCCCTGGCTCTCGAGATATTGCCCCAGCTTGGCGCGCTGGGCCTCGAAACTCCCGAACATCGACTGGAAGCTCTGGAAATCGAGAGCCACGGAGAACCGGGCATAGGCCTGGGCCACCAGGCCCTCGCCCCTGAGCGCATAGCGCGCCACCCCCTTGCGCGCCGCGCCGGCCACGGCCGCGGCGGCCGTGTCGTCCATCACCTTGAAGGTGGGCGAGACCCCGGCCTCCAGCGGGAACCGCCGCAGCAGCTTCTCGCAGAAGGCGTGGATGGTCTGGATCTTCAGGCCGCCGGGCGTCTCCAGGGCGCGGGCGAACAGGGCGCGGGCCCTGGACAGGTAGATCGGGTCGTAGTCCTCGGCCTTGCCGCCTTCCAGATCGGCGAGCTGGCCCCGCAGCTTGGCGTCGTCGCACACCGACCAGCCGCCCAGCAGGCCGAACAGCCGCCGCTGCATCTCGGCGGCGGCGGCCTTGGTGTAGGTCACGCACAGGATGGTCTCGGGCTCGGCCTCCGCCAGCAGCAGCCGCGCCACCCGGTCGATCAGGGTCTTGGTCTTGCCCGACCCGGCGTTGGCGGTGACGAAGGCCGAAAGCCTGGGATCGGCGGCGATCTTCTGGGGATCGGTCTCGCGCGCCGGGAAGGGGACGACGGTCATTCCTCGCCGTCCTCGCCGCTGGTCGACCATTCGAACACCCGGGCCAGGTGGTCGTAGTCGCTCATGTGGGTCTTCACGAACTGTGGGGCGCTGCGGGACAGGTAGGGTTGGCCGGGATCGTCGAAGCGGCCGATCAGCTCGGCCAGGCCGTCCAGCGCCTTGAGGGCCGCGGCTTCGCTGTCCGGGCCCGCGGCGACGCGGACCTCCTCGCGGCCGGCGGGCTTGCGGCCCGTCACCGACAGATAGACCAGGTCGCCGGGACGGGGCCGGCCCAGTCCCGGAAAGCCGCCCTTGGCAAGGATCGCCGCCGTCAGGGTGAGCTGGGGCGAGAAGCCGGTGCTCACCATCTTTTCCGAGGGCGCCTGGCCGGTCTTGTAGTCGAGGATATGGCCGAACCCCTGCGGGTCGATCTCGATCCGGTCGGCCTTGGCGGTGACCGTGAAGGGGCCGCCCGGCAGGTCCAGGGTCAGGGTTCCGGAAAGTTCGACATGGATCGCCCGGCCGTCGGCGCGGCGTCGGCGCTCGAGGTCGGCGACCCACTCGGCGGCTTCCCGGGCCAGGGCCTGCTCCCGCGCCAGGGCTTCATGCGGCATGCCCTGGTCCCGCAGGGCCTGCATGTAGAGGCCCTCGAAGATCGCCGCGGCGTCCGGCGGGACCTCGCGCGGATAGGCCAGGGCGAAGCGTTCGAAGGCCGCATGGATCGCCGTGCCCCGGGCGCGGGCGTCCACTGCCTCGTCGGGCCTGTCCAGGGGGTAGAGCCGCAGGATGTCTCGCGCCCAGACCGCGTAGGGGTCCCGGGTCAGCGCCTCCACCCGGGTCACCGCCAGTTTGCGCGGACGGTCGGCCACGGGGGGTTTCGGCGCCGGTCGCCTGGCGGGATCGTAGACGTTTTCCGAGGCGTCCAGGCTTCGCGCCCAGGCCAGCACGTCGGGCCGTCCGGCCAGGGTCACGCCGGCGCCGCGGGCCAGGGTCTCCAGGCGCCAGAGCCAGCGCGACTTCACCGCCGGCGAACCCTCCCGGCGTTCGGAGTGCAGCAGGATCACCTCGGGCGCGCAGGCCGCCTGGGCGAAGTCGTGGGCCGCCAGTCCGATCCGGCGCTCCGGCGGCGGCAGGCCCAGCCGGGTGCGCATCGGGCGCGAGAGGAACGGGTCGATCGGCGCGCCCTTCGGCCAGACGCCTTCTTCCAGACCCGCCACGATCAGCCGGTCGGCGCGGGTCAGGCGCACCTCGATGGCGCCCAGGATGCGCAGTCGCGAATGGGTGGCCCCGCCGGCGCGCACGGTCTCGCCGGAGATCAGCCGTTGCAGCAGGTCGGCGAAGCTTCGCGCCGAGGTGTCCGGCAGGCCGTCGGACTCGTCGATCAGGCCGCCCAGCAGCCGGGCCAGCGCCTCGCCCCCGCGGCCGGACCACAGGGGGTCGAAATCGCCCGAGCCGTCGCTCGCCAGGGCCTGGAGGCTCTCGGTCAGGCCGCGCGCGGCCGCGGACGGCGCGCCGCCGCTGGCCGTGATGGCCGGCTGCAGGGCCGCGCGGTAGCGGCCGATCAGATCCGATGCGGCCGCATGGGCGGCGAGTTGCGCCTCCAGCGTCTCCCAGTCGGCCCGGCGGGGACCGCGCAGGCCGTCCCGCTCCAGGCTCTCCCGCGCCGCCTCGAGGGCGTCGACGTCCAGGCCGGCGCGCACCAGGGGATGCTTGAGGATCGCCAGCATCCGGATCGGGTCCAGGGGGTCGACCACCGCCAGGGCCACCAGGCCGGCCAGCACGCCGCAGGGACAGCCCGACAGCGCCACGCCGGCGGAGCTGTCGGCGATCACCCCCCAGCGGGCCAGCTTGGCGGCCACGCGCCGGGCCAGGCCCTGGTCGGGCGACACCAGGGCGGCCGTGCGCCCCGGCGTCTCCAGCACCTCGCGCAGCAGCAGCGCCGCCACCGTGGCGGTCTCGTCCTCGGCGCGGGCGGTGACCACCGACAGGCCGCTCAGGCCCTCGGCGATGGGGTCGATCTTTTCGTCGGAGGCCTCATCGCGCAGGTCGTCGATGACCTTGAGCCACTCGTCGGTGGATTCCGCGGGACGCAGCGCCTCGTTGATCACCCGCCTGCGCCAGCGTCCCTGGGCGGCCAGGGTCGGCGAGCCGGGCCAAAGCCTGACCTCCTCGCGGGCGATCCCCGAGCGGATCAGCAGGCGCTTCATGGCGCCCTGCGGATGCTGTTCCTTGACGTCGCCCCAGGCCTTGTCCGCCAGGCTGTCGTCCAGGCCGGGCAGGACCACGCAGCCTTGCGGCGCCCTGGCGATCACCGCCAGCAGGTCGGCGGTGGCCGGCGCCGTGCCGGTGGAGCCGGCGGCGATCAGCACGCCCGTGGGAGGCTCCCGGTCCCATTTCCCGGCCAGGGCGCGCAGCAGGGCCACCCGCCGGGCGCTGACGTCCACCAGGCCCAGGCTTTCCAGCCGCCGCGGCCATTCCTCCAGCGCCATCTCCAGGAACTCGCGCGAGATGCGCCAGTGCTGGGCGAGGTCGGCCGTGACCAGGTCGGCCAGCCCCTCGTCGGGCGACACTTCCTCGATCTGCAGGCTGTCCAGGAACAGTCCCAGGGCGTCGGCCAGCTCCAGGGCGGCCGAGGCGTCCAGGTCGCGCTCCAGCGCCTTCTCGTGGGCCTTCACCAGCCGGATAAGCTCGAAGCGGCGGCGCAGGGGCTGGATCGCCGCGGGCAGGTCCACGGCCAGGTCCCCGGGCTCGAAGGGCGCCTCGCCCTCGTCCAGGTCGCCCAGCGGCCGGATCTGCGGCGGCAGGACGGCGCGGCCGCCGGCGGCGGCCACGAAGGCGTCGGCCAGGCTGCGGGCGCCGCGCCGGGTCGGGGTCAGCACCACGGCCTGGGACAGCGCCTCCGGTCCCAGGGGCGCCAGCATGTCGTAGAGGCCCTGGGCCAGGTCGGCCACGAAGGGGCGATGGGACGGGATGTTGAACCAGCAGGGTCCCGGGAACAGGGAGCCCTTGAAGAGGTCGGTTGTCACGTCAGGCGCGCCTCCGCCGCCTCCCTCGCGGCCGGGTCTCCCACGTGCATCCAGAAGGCGTCCATCACGACGCCGAAGATGCGCCCCTTTTCCTGCAGACGCCACCAGACCGGCAGGATCGAAAACGCCCCGTCGGGCTGGTCGGCGAGAAGCTCGGGCTTCATGATCTGGAAGCCCACATTGGCGAACGGCGCGGGGTTGGCGTCGTCGGACGAATGGGTGATCCGCCCGTCGGCGTCCATGAAGAAGCCGCGCGGCCCCTCGAACCCGATGCCCTGGCCCTTGGGAACCAGCAGCAGCAGCATGTCCATGCGCTCGGGGTCCCAGGCGGCCTTCATCAGCTCCAGGGGCGGGGTCGCGCCGCCGCTCCACAGGCTGTCGATATTGGCCACGAAGAACGGTTCGGGTCCCAGCAGGTGCAGGGCGTTCTTGATGCCGCCGCCGGAGTCCAGCAGGCCGGCGCGCTCGTCGGCGATGAGGACCCGGGGATGGGTGCGCGCCGCCAGGTGGGCCACCATCTGGTCGGCGAAGTGATGGACATTGACCACGGCGGTCTCGACCCCGGCTTCGGCCAGGCGGTCCAGGACATGGTCCACCAGGGCCTTGCCTCCCACCGCCACCAGGGCCTTGGGCGTGTGGTCGGTGAGCGGCCGCATCCGCGAGCCGATCCCGGCCGCCAGCACCATGGCCGTCCTGATGACAGGTTTGCTCATCGTCGTGCGCTCGCCGGGACGTTGGCGTCGAACCAGGCCTTGAGCCCCTCCATCTGCGGATCGCTCAGGTTCCGTTCCAGGTACCGCCAGGTGCGTGGCATGTAGGCTTCATACTGGCTGCGGCCCAGTAGCGCCTGGCGGGCGAACACCCGGCCCAGGATGCGCGCGGCGTTGGAGGCGGCCAGGGCCCGGTAGTCGGCGATGAAGGCCTCACGCTCCAGCTGCGGCCGCGCCGCCAGGAAGCGCTCCAGCATGGCCGTCTCCAGTTCCGGCGATATGTCCCGCCGGGCGTCCTGCAACAGGTGGGTGAGGTCCCAGGCGGGGTGGGCCCGCAGCGCATCCTGGAAATCCAGCAGGCCGACGCGCGCCACCCCGTTGCGCGTCGGCAGCCAGAGCAGGTTCTGCGCGTGGTAGTCGCGGTGGGTGAACACGCTGGCCCCGGCCTCGCCCCGAACCCAGACCGGCGCCCAGAGCGCGTCCCATTCAGCGATGGCGTCCGCGCTGAACGGCGGCAGGTCGGAGAATTTCGGCCACCATTCGAGGAACGTGTCCGTGCCGGTCTTGAGGGCCAGGGCGTCATAGGTCAGCAGCGGCCAGGTCGCGCCCTCGGCGGCCAGCACCTCCGGCGGCGATTGCGACTGCAGCGCGATCTGGACGTCCACGGCGGCCTCGTAGAGCGGCGTCTCGGCCTCGCCTTGTGCGATCAGGGTGGCGAACAGGCCGTCGCCCAGGTCCTCCAGCACCGCCAGGCCGTGCTCGACGTCGTGCGCGAGGATGCGGGGCGCCGAGAGGCCGCGTTCCCGAAGGAAGGCCGCAGTGGTGACAAAGGCCGCGACCGATCCCGCCGCCAGCCGGGCGGCTGCGTTATAGCCCATCTGCAATCGCTCGGCGTCGGTGGCGCCGGGCGGGCAGACCGTGCTTTCCACGGCCGGGGGCTGATCCATCAGAATCGCGGTGGAGCCGTCCGCGAGATGCAGGCGCTCATAGCTGCGGGTCGAGGCGTCGCCGGTCAGGGACTCCCGGCGGGCGGCGCCCAGGCCCAGGCGTTGCAGGAAATCCGCCTTCAGGGCTTCACGATCCGAACTCAAGTCCACGTCCCTTCCAGGCGCCATGGGGCGTCAGCCGCGCACGGCGCGCCTCGCCGTCGATGAGGATCTCTATATCGAGTCGATCCGCCGGCAGGCGACCCTCCAGCCGTTCCGGCCACTCGATCACCGCGCAGCCGTCCTCCAGCGCCTCGTCCAGCCCGATCTCATAGGCTTCGTCGGGGTCGGTCAGCCGATAGAGGTCGAAGTGGGCGATCTTCAGCCGGTCTCCCTCGTAGAACTGCACCAGGGTGAAGGTCGGGCTGGGGACCTCTTCGCCGGCGGTGGTCAGCGCCCGCACCAGGGCCCGCGCCAGGGTCGACTTGCCCGCGCCCAGCGGCCCGGTCAGGCACACCGCCTCGCCGGTCCTCAGGGCCCTGGCGACCGCCCCGCCCAGGCGCCCGGTCGCCGCCTCGTCGGCCAGGGCCAGTTCATCGGGGGGGCTCATGCGAAGGGCCGATCCGGGTCCTTGGGCAGCACGTGCTCGATATAGGCCTTCAGCGCCTCGGTGGCGGCGGTCGCATCGGCGTCCAGCAGGTCCGGCGCGATCGGGGCGCCGACCACGATCCTGAAGGTCTGGCCCCGCTTGTTCAGCAGCTCGTGGAACAGGGTGATGTCCCGAAGCTCCTGGGAGAAGCGGTGGAAGAAGTGGAACAGGGTCGACCAGGGGCCGTCGATGTGCAGCGGAACGATCGGCGCCTCGTACTTGCGGGCCAGCGACACCGCGCTCGCCATCCAGGGCGACTCCGCCAGCTTTCCGTCCGGGCCCTGGCGCGCCAGCCGTCCGGCCGGGAAGATCATCAGCGGCCGCTCGGCCTCCATGGCCTCCCGCGTCAGGTTCAGGGTCGCCCGCGTGCGTTCCCGCGTCCGTTTCTCCTCGACCCACTCCACCGGGATCAGCACCTCGCCGAATCCCGGCGAGACGCGGTGGGCGTCGGAATTGGCGTAGAAGCAGATGTCCGGCCGAAGGCCCTTCAGGGCGTCATAGACCGCCACGCCGTCGGCGATGCCGGTGGGGTGGTTGGCGACGACGATCAGGCGGCCGGTGCGGGGAATCCGCTCAAGTTCGCGCACGCTCACCTTCACGCTCAGCAGGCTGGAGACGTGCTCCAGCGCCGCGCGGCCGGGCAGGGGGGCGATGGCGTCGGCCATGCGGCGCGCCTTGCCGTAGTCGAGGATCTGGTAGAGCAGCGGTCGCAGCACGGGCCAGGCGGGGCTGGCGGCGAGCTTCGGCGCGCGCTCCGCGATCAGGGTGTCGACGATGTGCGGGCCCTT
>DASUIJ010000095.1:0-5430 GCA_036279815.1 Phenylobacterium sp.
CTTGGCTGCGGCGGCCACCAGCATGGCCCGCGCCGTGGCGCCCACCTGCCGTAGCTGGTCCCAGTGCAGGGGGGTCGCCGCGCTGCCTCCGGCGAACTGGCGGCCATAGGTGGCGGGGTCGCCGTCGGCCTGTCTGGTGCGGACCTGGCTCCAGTCCACGTCCAGCTCTTCGGCGATCATCATCGGCAGCGAGGTCTTCACGCCCTGGCCGATCTCTGGATTCTTGGCGACGATGGTCACCAGGCCGTCGGGGGCGATTGTCACATAGGCGTTGAGCTGGGCGGCGGTCGCGCCGCCGGCCGCCTTGGTCGCGCCGGCCAGGGTGAAGCTCAGCATGAATCCGCCGGCGAGGGCGCCGGTCCGGATGACGTCGCGGCGCGACGCGCCCGTGAGGTTCCCGTCCGCCATGATCAGGCCTCCGCCTTCTGGCCTGAGGCCTGTTTGATGGCCGCGCGGATGCGGGTGTAGGTGGCGCAGCGGCAGATGTTGCCGCTCATCGCCGCGTCGATGTCGGCGTCGGTGGGCCTGGGGGTCTGGGCCAGCAGGGCCGCGGCCGACATGATCTGGCCGGGCTGGCAGTAGCCGCACTGGGCCACGTCGAGTTCGCTCCAGGCGGCCTGCACCTTCCTGCCCGCGGCCGTGGCGCCGATCCCCTCAATGGTCGTCACCTTTGAGGCGCCGACGGCCTCCACCGGAAAGGCGCAGGAGCGCACCGGCGAGCCATCCACATGCACCGTGCAGGCGCCGCACTGTCCGATGCCGCAGCCGTACTTCGGCCCCAGGATTCCCAGGCTGTCCCTCAGCGCCCACAGCAAGGGCGTGCCGGGCTCCACATCCGCCTCGCGCACACGACCGTCGACATTGATCCTGAAGGTCATGGGGCATCCTTCCCGATTGCAGGCTTTGCGCGAAAGCCTACCCGGCTGCGCAGACTCCCGCCAGCGAGCCGACACGATTCCCGGAGCGAAATCGGATCAGGTCTCGAGCCTGGGGAACTCGATCCGCGCCTCGACCCCCGCGGGCAGGAACTGCGCGCGGGCGGAGCCGCCCCGCGACCGCATGGCCGCCTCGATCAGACGGGTGCCGAACCCGGTGCGGGTGGGCGGCTTGACCGGTGGCCCGCCGACCTCCCGCCAGACGAGGACGCCCTTGCCGGGCGAGGCCGGGTCGGCGGTCAGACCGATCCGGCCGCCGGCGACGGACAACGCGCCGTGCTTGGTGGCGTTGGTGCCCAGCTCGTGGATCAGCAGCGCCAGCATCAGGGCGATGTCCGGGTTCACCCGCTGGTCGCCCAGCGACGGATCGACAGTGAACCGCGAGGCGTCGAACGGCTCCAGGGCGGCGGCGAAAAGGTCGGCGATGCTGAGCCGGTCGAAGCCTTCGTTCACGAGTTCCTGGGAGCGAGCCATGGCGGAAATCCGCGCCGTCAGCATCGCCTCGAAGTCCTTGACGGTGTGGGCGCTGCGCGCGGTCTGGCTGACGATCGCCATGATCATCGCCAGGCCGTTCCGCGACCTGTGCGCCAGTTCGTTGGTCACCAGCTGGCGCTGCTGCTCCGCCAGGCGCCGCTCCGTGATGTCCAGCACCGTGCCCAGCACCGTCCTGGGGCCCGTCTCGTCCCGCAGCACCCGCCCGTGAGCCAGGACCCAGCGCACCTCGCCGTTCGGCGCCAGCGCCCGATGCTCCACACTGAAGGTGCCGTGGTCGGTCTGCAGGGCGGCGAGATAGGCCGCCTCCATTTCCGCGCGGTCCTCGGGATGGATCAAGGTCGAGAACCAGATCTCGAAGTTGATCTCCGCCTCGGGCGAAAGGCCGTAGATCGCCTTGGTCCGGTCGGACCAGGCCGCCCGGTCGTGGCGCACGTCGTAGTCCCAGAATCCGAGCCCAGCGGCCTCCACCGCCAGGTCGAGGCGCTGGCGTTGCTGCTCCAGCTCCAGCTCCGCCAGCTTCCTCTCGGTGATGTCGACCTGCAGGCCGTCCCAGATGCTCCAGCCCTCCGCGGTGAGCTCCGGCCGCGGCGCGGACGTCACGCGCCGCCAGGCCAATTCGCCGTCGGGCTTGCGGATCGCGTATTCGACCATCAGGGGCTTTCGATCCCGGATCGCCTGGGCGGTGGCCAGCCCGGTCAGCTGCCAGTGCTCCGGAACGACCAGCTTGTAGAAGGTCCGGGCGTCCGCCATCACCGCCTCGGCCGTGACCCCGTTCAGGGCCAGGCAGTTGTCCGATACGTAGAGGAAACGCCGCTCCTGGCCGTCGGGCGAGCAGGCGAGACGATAGGACATGCCCAGCGCCAGAACCTCCGCCAGCGCCTGGAACGAGGGATCGACAGGCTTCGGCGACTTGACCACGCACCGCTCCTGGACCCGCCCGGAATTGGACGGGCGCAATCTGATGCTGTGAAGCTGGAGCGACAACACCCAATTGCCGGTTTGCGGAGCGGCGCGATGTCGCGGAAAGCCGGTCGGTCCGGCGCCTAGGGGAGCATCACCACCGCATTGGGCAACTCGTCGGGATTGTCGCTGTCGCCCGCCGGGAAATGCTGGGCGAGGATATCGCCGCAAAGGCCGATGGCCCGCTCGAATCCTTCGGCGGTCTGGCCGCGCTTGATGCCGTCGATGAGCAGGTCCATCGCCTTGTCCCAGACCTTTGGATCGACACGGGCCGCCACCCCCTCGTCGGCGATCAGCTCGGCCTGGCGCTCCTTGGCGGAGACGTAGATCAGCACCCCTGTCCGCTCGCGGGTGGCCTGCAGGTTCTTGGCCAGGAACTGTTCCTGCGCCCGTCGGCGCACCCGCTCGCGCTTCAGGCTGCGGGGCGTCATGACCCGCCGGACCGGCGGGATCGAGACCACGATCGCCACCACCAGGAACAGCACGGCCTGCAGCAGGATCGATCCTGCGACCGCCTCCCGGGCCGCCGTCTCCGCGACCGCGCCGATCTGGGCGGCCGACCACTCCTCCCCGAACACGTCGGGGACCGTCACATGGATGCCCGCCAGCAACAGGACGGCCGGCGCCGCCAGCGCCGCCAGCGCAGCCCAGGCGATGGGCGCCTCGCGGTAGTCGGAACTCTCGTTGGCCACCACGCAGTAGATTTCGCCGCGCGTTCGGGCCTCGGCGGCCTTCACGGCCGCCTCGATCCGAACGCGATCCTGGTCCGTCAGCATCTCACCAGTCCCCCGAAGATCCGCCGCCGCCGAACGAACCGCCGCCGCCGGAGAACCCTCCTCCGCCGCCGCCGCCCCCGCTCCAGCCACCGCCGCCGCCGCTCCAGCCGCCCCGGCGACCGCCGCCATTCATGAACAGGAAGGGCAGCCACCAAAGCCCGCCCAGGCCCCGGCCGCGCCCGCCCAGGCCGCGCAGGACGCTGGAGATGATCCAGAACGCGATCAGCAGGATCAGGAACACCGGGATATGGCTTCCCTGCACCTGGGGGCCGGAGCTTTGGTCCGCAACCGGCTGGGCCGCTATGGCCCGGGCCTGGTCCTCGGGCAGGGACAGCTGCTGGATCACCGCCTCGGCGCCGTCCACCACCCCCTGTTCCAGCTTGCCCGCCCGGAAGGCCGGCAGCACCTTGGCCTGGATGATCGTCGAGGACAGGGCGTCGGTGAGCACCGGCTCCAGGCCGTATCCCACCTCGATGCGGACCTTGCGGTCGTTGGGCGCCACCAGGAAGACGACGCCGTCGTTGCGGACCTTGTCGCCCACGCCCCAGGCGCGGCCGAGCTGGTAGCCGTAGTCCTCGATCGGATAGCCCTGCAGGTCGGGCGTCGTGACGACCACCACCTGATGACCGGTCTTCTGCTCGAGGGCGGCAAGATCATCGGTCAGGCGCTGCTCGGCCTGCGGCGACAGCAGGTTGGCGTTGTCGACCACCCGCCCGGTCAGGGGCGGAAACTTCGGCGCCGCCAGCGCCGCGCCCGCGAAGGCGAGAAAGGCCAGGACCGCGACGGCGACGCCGCGCGGTCCTGCAAGGCGGATCATTGGGCCGGAGCCGGAGCCGGCGGCGCGGAACCGGGCGCGATAGGCGGGCCGGACGGCGCGAAGCTGACGCTGGGCGCGCTCTGGGCCTGGACCGAGGCCTGGAACATCTGCATCGGCTTCGAATTCGGGTGGACGATGGTCCAGATGGAGTTCGGGAAGGTCTTGAACTCCAGATTGTAGGATCGGACCGCTTCATTGTAGTCGCGCCGCGAAATGGCGATGCGGTTTTCCGTGCCTTCGAGCTGCGACTGCAGGGCCAGGAAGTTCTGGTTCGACTTCAGGTCAGGGTAGTTTTCCTGGATCATCATCAGCCGGCCGAGCACGCCGGACAGACGGTCCTGGGCCTGGGCGTATTCGTTGAACTTGGCCGGATCGGTAAGGGTCGAGGCGTCGACCTTGACCTGGGTCGCCGAGGCGCGTGCCTGGATCACTTCCACCAGCACGCTCTTCTCCTGGGCCGCATAGCCCTTCACCGTCTCGACCAGGTTGGGGATCAGGTCGCTGCGGCGCTGATACTGGTTCTGGACCTCGGCCCACTGGGCCCTGGCCCGCTCTTCCTTGGTCGGGATGTTGTTGATCCCGCAGCCGGCGAGGAAGGCGGGGATCAGAGCGATCAAGGCGAGGCGCGCGATGCGCTGGCGGAGAATGTTCAAGTCGTTAGCTCCTCAAGAGCAAGGCCAAGTTGAAACCTTGGCCGGGAATATTTGGCCCCGGCCTTGATCTGACGCAACAGTCCTCAGCATGAACGATCGGTAAGCGCACTTGTTCGACGCCGCTATTCCGGCAGTGGCCTGACCGCCCATTTCCGCGGTCTCACCCTGACGTCGGCGCTACTTTCGCTTGAAGGCCGAAGTCGACCGGATGGCCCTGAACTCGGACCCCGGCTTCCAGTTCGGCCACGCGCGGCTGGTCGCGATCCCGCGGCCCATCACGTAGAGCAGGTCCACGTCGGCCGCCGCGCCGCGCAGGTCCCAGTCCGGGCTCCAGGCGTCGCAGGCCTTGTGGTAGCAGTTGGCGGTGTAGTCGCTGACCCACCTGTCGCCGGCCTCGCGCCCGCCGGTCACCAGGTCCGCGCCGCCGCCCAGCCCCATGAGGAGCAGGGCCGGAACCCCCTTCTTCGCCAGGCTGAAATGGTCGGCTCGGAACGCCAGACCGCGTTCCGGGTGGGCGTCCGGCGTCACCTTGCGCCCCTGCGCCTTGGCCGCGGCGATCAGCCGGTCGTCGAGTTCGCTCTGGCCATAGCCCACCAGCACGACGTCGCGCGCCGGTCCGGCGGTCTGCAGCACGTCCATGGTCAGGTTGGCCGCCATCCTGTCGAGCGGCGTGGTGGGGTGGACGCCATAGTATTCCGAGCCCAGCAGCCCACGCTCCTCCGCCGTCCAGGCTGCGAAGTAGAGCGAACGGTCGGTCCGGGGCGCGGCCTTGAAGGCGCGGGCCAGCTCCATGA
>DASUIJ010000096.1:0-7146 GCA_036279815.1 Phenylobacterium sp.
CTGGCGAACAGCGAGGTGAAGATCGACTCGCTGGCCGCGCCCGGACGTTCGACCTTTTCCGCTTTCAGCCTGCGCGGGATGCCCAGCCGACCCCGTCCATCGTTCTCCACCGCGGCGCGAGCGGCGGCGCGAGCCTGCTCGATCACCTCACGAGTGGAGAGCGGCTGGGCCGACCTGTCCGACTCCTCGGAGGACCCGCGGGCGGCGTGGAAGGCGCCTTGGTCGAGGCCGTCTTCAGTGGCGGTCTCATCGCCGTGGAACGCGGCCGTCTCGAAGGCTCCGGAATCCTGATCGGCTTCGGATTCGGCGGCCGGAGTGAAGGTCGCCCGCTCGAATTCGGTGGCCGCAGGCTCGGGCGCTTCGAAGTCGCTGCTGGCGTAGGACGTCGGGGGTTCAGGCAGCTCCGGCGCCGGGGCGCCGAAGGTCGGCTCGGCGTTGCGCTTTTCGGCCAGCTCCAGATCGGCGGCGAATTCGTCCGACTTCCGGTCGGTCCCGAAGGCCTCGAGGCTGTCGTCGGACTCCAGGGTGTCTTCGGCGACGGCGGCGAAACCGTCGGCGGCTTCGAAGTCATCGGCGTCGAAGGTCCGGCGCTCCTGCGCGCTCGGGAACGGTTCGGCCCCGAAGGCCCGGGATTCGTCCGGCTCGGCCTCGGCGGACTCCGGCTCGAGCGCCAAGGCCTCGTTCATCAGGGCTTCGGTCGTCAGCCCTCCGAGCGTCTCCGGTTCGAACGCCTTGGGCGCCTCAGCCTCGAAGGCTTCCGGTTCGCCGTCCTCGGAGTGGAAAGCCTCAGGGGCGTGGATTTGGGGCGTCTCGTACGCGGCCGCGGCGGCCTGGGCCCCGGCGGCGGCCGGCGGCGTCGCCTTTGGGCGCGGCGGAGGCGTCGCGAACCCGCTGCGGGTCATCAGGCCCGGCGGCTGCATGGCGCGAACCTGAACCACCGGCTCGGCCTCTTCCTCCAGCGTCTTGAAGCTGGGGAAGGGTTCGGGCTCGCCGAACAGCTTGGACGGATCGACCGGCGTCTGCAGGGCCGGGGCGGCGGCCATCTGCTCGGAAATCCGGCGCTGGGTCTCGCCGAGACGCTGATCGATCTTCTCGCGCGCCTCTTCCAGCAGGCGGGCCGTGCGCTCCTCGGAAAGGCGGATGCGCTCGACCAGCTCGCTCGAGGAGGTCTCGCCGCGCTGCCCGATCCGCTCGTTGACGCGGCTGATCTGTTCGCCGACGTCGTCGATCGCCTGGGCGGAGCGGCGCTCCGCGTTGGCGATCCGCTCGGCCAGGCGCTCGCTGATGCGCGCAATCTCGGCGCCCAGCTTCTCCATGGCCTCGGCCTGGATGGAATCCGTGCGGTTAAGCTTGGTTTCCACCGTCTGGGCGATGCGGGCGATCTCGCCGCCGACCTGCTCAATGGCGTCGGTGTTGCGGGTCTCGCTGGCCTCGACGCGGCGATTGAGGTTGTCGGCGACGGTCAGGACCTCGCGGCCGACCCGCTCGATGGCCTGGGCGGAACGCTGCTCCGCCGCCCGGACCTGCTCGGCCATCTCGGAGAGCTTGCGCTCCATTCGGTCGAACCGGCCCTCGGCCGATTCATGCAGGGTCTTGGCGAGTTCGCCGCGGGTGGCCTCCAGGCGCTGGCTGAAGCGCTCGGACAGCTGTTCCAGCCGCAGGTCCAGGCCGGGCGTCGCGCCGCCCTCCACGGAGCTCAGGCGCGTGTCGAGACCAGCGAACGAGGCGCGCAGGCCTTCGAGGGCTTCGGCGGTACGGATCTCGGCCTCGTTGAGACGGGTCCCGACGCGGTCGACCACCTCCTCGATCACGTCGACCGACGGGGCGGGCGAGCCGGCCTCGGCCTTCTCGATGCGCTCGCGCAGCAGGGCGAGGGTCTCGCGGGTCTCGGATTCGCCTTGGTAGAGATGGCTCGCGACGCGGCCCAGGGCCTGCTCCAGCGCGCGCAGGGCTTCGGCGGAGCGCGGCCCGGCGGCCTCGGCCTCCATGCGGCGCAGGCGCTCGGCCAGGCGGGACTGCTCGGCGCGGGTGTCCTCCACGGCGCCCTCGAAGCGCGCGGCGATGGCCACGTGCTCGCGCTCGGCGGATTCGATGCGGGCCACGGCTTCGCGCACGGAGTGCTCGACGCCGGTGATCGCCATGCCCGTGCGGCCTTCGGAGCTCTCGATCCGCTGGGTCAGGCGATCCAGGGCCATGGTCACGCGGCTGATCTCGTCGGCCGGGTGCTCCGGCGCCTCGAAGCGCGACGGCGGCTCGCGCAGGACTTCGGGGCGGATCAGCGGCTCGACCGGCCGGGCCGTCTCGTAATAGGTGCGGACGGGTCGCTCGGACGACGGGCGAGGCGAATAGTTGGGATCGGTGAAGTAGGCCTCGGAGGAGATATCCTCGGGACCGTCCTCCTCCAGGATCATCCTGTTGAGCCACTCGCCAAGGGTCATCCCGTTGCGCCGGGCCAGGTCTTTCGCGACCTCCCGTGCCTTGGGATCAATCCCCTTAACGCTCCACGGCGCCCCCGATGTCATGCGAATCGTTCTCCCGGGCCTGGATTAAAACGCTTAACACTCTTCCTTGGGGTGTAAACGTGATCCGGACGCAAGATATGGGGTCCGGGTGCTTTGCCTGTGGACGAACCGGCCCCTCCGCGAACACCCGGTTTTGCGCCGGAGGCCCGGCTGCGATAGGCGGTGAGGCCATGACCGTTCCGATCACCCTCGCCCTGACCGCGATCTTCGCCGCCCTCGCCGTGTTCTGCGGCTGGCGCGGCGCGCGACCGCCCGACCTCATGCGCGGCCCGCGGATGATCCCGTGGCGCATGTTGATGGTCGCGGCTTCGACCGGAGTCCTGGTCTTCGTGGTTCACCTGGTGAATTTACTTGGGGTGACGACCGGACGCTAGGCCGCGCGAGGCAGGACCTGCGGCTCCTCGGGCCGCCTGGGGCGCTTGGCCAGGCCGGCCACGCCGCCCGAGGACAGGAGTCCGACGTCGGCCAGCAGGATCGGGATCGCCCATTTGCGGGGCGCCGCGATGTAGCGGGGCTGCCAGACCGGGTCGTACTTGTCCTTGTACTTGCGCACGCCCTGGAAATTGTAGAGGTCCTCGCCGCGATCGAAGAACAGCTTGCCGACCCGCGACATCATCGGGGCCAGGGGACGGTCCTCCAGCCCCGCCAGGGGCGCCATGCCGAACTCGAAGGCCTGGTAGCCCTGGGCGCGGCCCCACTCGATCAACTCGACGAACAGGTAGTCCATGATGTTCTTCGGCGCGTCCTCGGCGTAGCGCATCAGGTCCATCGAGAACGAGGTGCGGGCCGCCGTGGTCCACAGGTTGGCGAAGGCGACGATACGGCCCTCGAAGCGCACCACAGCCACCGGGAATTCGCTGATGTAGCCCGGGTGGAAACCGCCCATGGAGAAGCCCTTCTCCCCGCCGGCGTGGTGAGCCAGCCAGGCCTCGGAGACGGCGGCCAGCTCGGGCAGGTGGTCGCTGATCCGGGAGGAGTCCAGCACCTCGAACGTGGCCCCGTCCTCGCCCGCCTTGCGCCAGGCGCGTCGCAGGTTGCCGCGCCGCCGTCCCTCGATATGGAAGCTCTCCAGGGGCACGGTCGCGCTCTCGCCCACCTTCTGGATGGAGAAGCCCAGTTCGACGATGTCCGGCAGGTCGTCGACGCCGATGGCGTAGATCCCCGGCCGCGCCGCGTGGGCGTCGGCCAGTTCGCGGAACCGCCAGAGCAGCTCCAGGCGCTCGTCGCGGCGGCCGACCGGCCCGCCGAGCGCGATCCAGGACCGGCCGCGCACCCCGAACATCAGGAAGCTCTCGCCCGAGGCGGAGAACAGGAAGCGCTTGTCGCCCAGCAAGGCCAGGTTGGAGCCCGGCTCCGCGGCCTCGGCCGAGGCCAGGATGGCCCTGACCCGCTGGTAGTCGGGGTCGGCCTCGCCCACCACCTTGGGGGTGGCCGCCGTGGCCACCAGCCGCCAGATTCCGAAGGCGAACAGGGCCAGCGCCGCGCCGGCCCAGGCGCGGATCGACCGCTCGGCGTCGGAGTCGATCATGGTCTTCCAGAACGGCTGGTCGCCGTAGTCGGCGTGCTGGAACGACCACAGGCCCAGCAGGCCCGCCCCCAGCAACGCGGCGAGCGCCGAGAGCAGCCAGCCGGGGGTGATCTCCATCCGGGACAGCGCCGCCTTGCGCGGGAAGGCGTCTCGGAACGGCAGGAGCAGCACCGCCAGGGCGACGAGGGCGGAAGTCTCCTCCCAGACGAAGCCCTTGAGCAGGGCCAGGGGCGCGGAGATCAGCAGGGTGGCCAGGGTGGCGGCCCAGGCCCCGTCGAGCCTCGATCGCAGTCCGAAGGCCAGCATCACCAGGGTCAGGCCCAGGATGCTGGACAGGAAGTGGCTGATCTCGATCAGCAGGACCGGGGTCACCTCATAGAGGCGCATGAAGCGCTCGGGCACGGAGGGCGTGGCGCCGGAGGCCAGGAGCATGACTCCCGCAGCCAGGGTCAGCAGCGCCGCCGTGACGGGAGCCGCCGCGAACAGGGCCGGCCTCATCTCGCGCCAGAATCGCATCCGCCGTCCCAGGACCGTTGATCTCAGTGGCGCTTATAGCGCGTTTTGCGGCGGCGGCGCGCCCCTGACCGCCGCCGGGCCAAGTCAAACAAGCGTTCGTATCGCTTGCTCGCGGCGGGGCCGACGCTAATGTGGCGCCGAGCAACTCCGGGAGGATTCCATGGCTGATTTCGGCGGCGGCGACCTTGACGCATTCCGCGGCGAAGTCCGGGCCTGGCTGGAGGCCAACTATCCAGCCGAACTGAGAGACCCCAAGGTCCGGAGCGACCCCGAGGCGACGTGGGGCGGGCGTGCGTTCGAGGGCTCGGACGATCCGCAGATCGTCTGGATGCGGCGCGCGGCGGCCCGGGGCTTCACCGCGCCCGGCTGGCCCAAGGAGTACGGCGGCGCGGGCCTCGCCCCCGCCGAGGTCCGGGTGCTGGAGCAGGAGATGTCCGCGGGCCGCTATCGTCCGCCCCTGGCCTCGTTCGGGGTCTGGATGCTGGGTCCGGTGCTGCTGGAATACGCCAACGAGGACCAGAAGCGCGAACACCTCCCCAGGATCATCGAAGGCAAGATTCGCTGGTGCCAGGGATATTCGGAGCCGGGCGCCGGGTCCGATCTCGCCTCCCTGCAGACCAGGTGCGAAGACAAGGGCGATCACTGGCTGATCAACGGCCAGAAGATCTGGACCTCCTACGCCAACAAGGCGGACTGGTGTTTTTGCCTGGTCCGGACCGACACGTCGAAGAAGCACGAGGGCATCTCCTTCGTGCTGATCGACATGAAGACGCCGGGCGTCGAGACCCGGCCGATCCAGCTGATCTCCGGCGAGAGCCCGTTCTGCGAGACCTTTTTCACCGACGTGAAGATTCCCAAGGGCAACCTGGTGGGCAAGGTCAACGGCGGCTGGGAGATCGCCAAGCGCCTGCTGCAGTACGAGCGCCAGAACATCTCCGGCGGCTTCGGCGGCGGCGGCGGGGCCGGCGGGGCGGCCGGCGACCTGGGCCAGCTCGCCAAGACCTATCTCGGGACCGACAGCACCGGCGCCCTGGCCGATCCGGACCTGCGCACCCGGATCACCCGGAACAAGATGGATTTCGACTGCCTCTACCGGACCATCGCCCGCACGGCGGCGGAGGCGCGGGCCTCCAACGGCCCGTCGGCGGCGACCTCGATCATCAAGTATGCGGCGGCGACCTTCGCCCAGGAACGCAGCGAACTGATGGTGGAGGCGCTGGGCCACCAGGGCCTGGGCTGGGAGGGCGAAGGCTTTGCGCCGGGCGAGATCGTCGCCACCCGCGGCTGGCTGCGCTCGAAGGGCAACTCCATCGAAGGTGGCACCTCCGAGGTGAACGTCAACGTGGTGGCGAAGCGGGTTCTGGGACTGCCCGATCCGAAGTAAGGTGTGTCGGGCGCCGTCCTATTTTCGGGCGGGGCCTCTAGGCGACGGACGAACGATTTTATTTGAAGGCGAATTTCCATGGCTGATTTCGGCGGCGAAGACCTGGCTGCATTCCGTACGGAGGCGAAGGCCTGGCTCGAGGCCAACTTCCCCGAAGCCCTGAAGCGCGACCCGGCGGCCCAGACGGCGGCGGCCATGGGCGGCAAGGAAGGCCCCGACGCCCGGCTCTGGCGCGAGCGCATGGGCGCCAAGGGCTGGGGCGTCCCGACCTGGCCGGCCGAGTACGGCGGCGGCGGACTGTCCCGCGCCCAGGCCCGCGTCCTGGCGGAGGAAATGGCCCAGGTCGGCGCCCGCAACCCGATCGGCGGCATGGGCGTGATGATGTTCGGCCCGACCCTGATCGAGTACGGGACCGAGGCGCTGAAGCGTCAGCACCTTCCCGGGATCATTAAGGGAGAAGTCCGCTGGTGCCAGGGCTACTCCGAGCCGGGCTCCGGTTCGGACCTGGCCAGCCTGCAGACCCGCGCCGAGGACAAGGGCGACCACTATCTCGTAACCGGTTCAAAAATCTGGACTTCTGGCGCAAACCTCGCCGACTGGTGCTTCTGCCTCGTGCGGACGGACACGTCGAAGAAGCACGAGGGGATCAGCTTCCTGCTGATCGACATGAAGTCGCCGGGGGTTGAGGTTCGGCCGATCCGGCTGATCAACGGGACCTCGCCGTTCTGCGAGACCTTCTTCACCGAGGTGCGGGTTCCGAAGGACCAGCTGTTCGGGCCGCTGAACGGCGGCTGGACGGTGGCCAAGCGGCTGCTGCAGTTCGAGCGCGACAACATTTCGGCCGGACTTGGCGGCGGCTCGATCGGGGCGCCGGTGTCCGCCCTGACGGTGCAGCAGTCGGCGATCGACTATGTGGGCCTGGACGAGTCCGGGCGGCTGGCGGACTCCGACCTGCGCCGGCGGGTGACGGAGCACCTGATGGAGGCCCGCGCCTTCCAGATGACCGTGCGCCGCGCGGCCGACGAGTCCCGGTCGGGCAACGGCCCCTCGGCGGCCACCTCGATCATGAAATACGCCGGCGCCAAGATCGCGCAGGACCGCAACGAACTGATCGTCGAGGCCCTGGGCGCCAACGGCCTGGGCTGGGACGGCGACGGATTCAAGGAGCCGGAACTGGCCGCAGTCCGCACCTGGCT
>DASUIJ010000097.1:0-4883 GCA_036279815.1 Phenylobacterium sp.
CCGGAAAGGTCAGCACCACGGCCCCGAAGCCCGACAGCTTGAGCTTGGTGAAGAAGAACTCCAGCGGCGCGGTGAAGATCAGCTTCAGGTTCTGGCCCTCCACGCTGGGCACTTCCTTGAGCCCCACCAGGGCCAGCAGCAGGTCGAACGGCCCGGAGGTCGACGCCTGATGCGGGGGCGCGGGCTTGAGGTGCAGGAACTGCAGCACGCCGTCCACGAAGCCCACGTGCGGGGCGGCGGCCTCGGCGGCGCGCTGGGCGGCGAGAATCTGGGCGGCCACCTCGTAGGGATGCAGCAGCAGGTAGTAGATCTGGGTCGAGAAGGCGAAGCAGATCACGAACCCCACCGCCAGGGCGGCGACGCAGACGATCAGCCGCTGGCGCAGCTCGATCAGGTGGTCCAGCAGCGGCGCGCGCGAGGCTTCGATTTCGTCTTCGTGGTCGGTCGGCTCGCTCACGCCGGGCTCCCCGCCTTGGGCTTGGCGGCGGCGCGCCTGGCCGGGGCCTTGGCGGCGGACCTGGTCGCCGAGGTCTTCGCCGCAGGGGACTTGGCCGGAGGAGGCTTGGCCGCGGCCGGCTTGGCGCGGCTGCGCGGCGCCTTGGCGTCGACCACGGTGGGCTGGGCGGCCTTGCGGCGCGCCCGGGGCTTGGCTTCCACGACCGTCGGTTCGGCGGCGGGGGTCTCGGCCAGGGGCTGCATGGTCTGGCCCGGATAGAAGCTGACGCCGGCGCCGGCGCTGTTCAGGCTGTCCTCGATCTCGTTGAAGATCGTGCTGACCGGGGCGCCGGTGGCGTCATGGGCGGCCTGGTCCAGGAACTGTCCCTTGCGCATGGCCTCGACCTCCTTGCGAAGGTCGTCGAGCTCGGACTGGCGGGCCATTTCGTCGAAACTGGCGCGGAACTCGTTCGCCATGCCCCGGAGCTTGCCGACGAACTGGCCCACCTTGCGCAGCATGACGGGCAGGTCCTTGGGGCCGACGACGATCAGCGCGACGATGGCGATGACGACGTACTCAAGCCCACCCACTTCGGGAAGCATGCCCTGGTCCTAAACGTGCAAACCCACGCCGACCGCAACCGGCGTGGGTGATGTCTTCAAGCGCGGCGGATCAGCCGCGGGCTTCGTCCTTGTCGCGCTCGCCGGGGGGCAGAGGCGCGGACTTCTGGGCCGTGTCCGGCTCGTCCTTCAGGCCGTCGCGGAAGGCGCGGATGCCCTTGGCGGCGTCGCCCATGATTCCGGACAGCTTGCCGCGGCCGCCGAACAGCAGAAGGGCCACCACCGCGACCGCCAGAACGTGCCAGATGCTGAAAGCACCCATTTCAAACTCCTATGCGCCGACGCCGTCGGGGGCGCGCCGGATACCTGTGGTCCGCTATATAGTCCCACCCGAAGGCCCGCGCCAATCCGAACGGGACCCGGATCGCTTTTGGTCGCAGATGGAGGTCGGCCCGTGGCCTATTCCGCCGTCTCGCCCAGGAAATCGGTGTGGAATTCCGGCGCCGCGGTCCCGTCGTCCAGCGGGTCCTCGTCCGGATCGCCCATGCCCGGCATGGGCACGGCGAAGTCCGGCGGCAGGTCCATGCTGAGCAGGCCCGCGGCCTTCATCTCGGCCATCCCCGGCAGGTCGGCCAGGCTCGCCAGCCCGAAGTGCTCCAGGAAGGCGTCGGTGGTGCCGTAGGTCACCGGTCGGCCAGGCGTCCGACGCCGGCCGCGCATCCGCACCAGGCCCAGCTCCAGCAGCACGTCCAGGGTGCCGCGGCTGGCCTGCACGCCTCGCACCGCCTCGATCTCCGCGCGGGTGACGGGCTGGTGGTAGGCGATGATGGCCAGGGTCTCCTGGGCGGCCTTGGACAGGCGGCGCGGCTCGTCGCGCTCCTCGGTCATCAGGAACGCCAAGTCGGCGGCGGTCTGGAACCGCCAGCGGTCGGCGACGCAGACCAGCTCCACCCCGCGGCCCTCGTACCGGGCCCGCAGCGCGGCGACGCCGGCCTCCACGTCGGATCCTTCCGGCAGCCGCTTGGCCAGGTCGTCCAGGCTGAGCGGGCCGGCCGCGGCGAACAGCAGGGCCTCGATGCGCCGTTCGGTGTCGGCGGCGTCGGGGACGGTGATTTCAATCTCGTCGGCCGCTTCGCTCATACGATGCTCACCCGCTTCGCACGCAGATAGATGTCGGCGAAGGCCTCCAGCTGCCGGGCCTCCAGCGCGCCTTCCTTGACCAGTTCGAGACTGGCCGAAAGCGTGGAGGCCACATAGGAGGCGCGGCTTGGCCCCTCCCCCGCCGCGCGGCCGAGGCTGGCCGGCAGGGGCGCGACGCCGGTCAGCGGGGTCCAGCGGTCGAGATCGGGCAGCATGTGGCGCAGGCGGTCGCGGGCGTCCTCCAGCGGATAAGCCTGGGGCGGGCGAGGCGTGTAATGGCGTCCCTGCTCCTTCCGGCGCTGTCCGATATAGGCGCTCATCAGGCTGTAGAGGTCGCCCTCCAGCCGCGAGGACGGAATGATCTGGATCGCCTGGGGATCGCCGCGCATGAACACGTCGCGGCCGAGCTGGGAGCCGTCCTTGAGGGCTTCGGAGGCCTTGCGCATGGCGTCGAGCTTGGCCAGCCGGAAGGCGAGTTGGGCGGCCATCTCCTCCGCCGGCGGCTCCTCGGCCTTGGGCCGGTCCGGCTTGGGCAGCAGCAGGCGCGACTTCAGGTAAGCCAGCCACGCCGCCATCACCAGATAGTCCGCGGCCAGCGAGAACCTCAGGGCGCGCGCCTTCTGCACGAAGGTCAGATACTGCTCGGCCAGCCGGGTCACCGACAGCTTCAGCAGGTCGACCTTCTGGCTGCGCGCCAGGGCCAGCAGCACGTGCAGCGGACCCTCGTAGCCGTCGATGTCGACGATCAGGGCCTCGCCGTCCTCGGCCGCCGTCCGCGCCGCCTCGAAGTCGAGATTGGGCTGGAAGCCCCGGTTTTCCCTGGAAGAATTGGTGTCGCTCATGACCAGCGTCCCTCGAAGGCCGCGTCGAACCGCGCCCGGCCTTCCTCGGCGTCGAACGGCTCCGGCGTACGGGCGATGCGGCCCAGGGCCGCGCGGGCGCGCTGGGCGGAGCGGCCGGCCAGCAGCCTCGTCCCGGAGATCACCACCTGCATCTCGGCCATATCCCCGTTGCAGTGCAGGACCACGTCGCAGCCGGCCTTGAGGCTGGCGTGGGCCCGCGCCGGAAAGTCGCCGGACAGGGCCTTCATCGACAGGTCGTCGCTCATCACCAGGCCGTCGAAGCCGCAGGCGCCGCGGATCACGCCGGTCATCGCCTTGCGCGAGGTGGTGGCGGGGCGTTTCGGATCGATGGCGGCGTAGACCACGTGGGCGGTCATCGCCATCGGCATGTCGGACAGGACGCGGAAGGGCGCGAAGTCCCAGGCGTCGAGCTGCTCGTAGGACGCGTCCACCACCGGCAGGTCCAGGTGGCTGTCGGCCAACGCGCGGCCGTGGCCGGGGATGTGCTTGATCACCGGCAGGACGCCGCCGGCGATCAGGCCCTCGCAGGCCGCGCGGCCCAGGCTGGCCACCCCTTCGGGATTGTCGGCGTAGGCGCGGTCGCCGATCACGTCGTGGGCGCCCGGATACGGCACGTCCAGCACCGGCGCGCAGTCCACGTTGATCCCCAGCGCGGCGAGATCGTGGGCCAGCAGGCGCGCGCCCAGGCGGGTGATCTCCCGGCGCAGCAGGAGATCGTTGGCCGGCAGGTCGCCATAAGCGCGACCGGGGGGATAGCGCCGCCAGTGAGGCGGGCCCAGCCGCTGCACCCGGCCGCCCTCCTGGTCGATCAGCACCGGGGCGTCTGCGCGCCCCACCGTCTCGCGCAGGACGTCGACCAGGGCGCGGACCTGGTCGGGCGTGTCGACATTGCGCTTGAACAGGATGAAGCCCCAGGGGCGGACATCCCGGAAGAACGCCTGCTCCTCGGCCGACAGGGTCGGGCCGGCGCAGCCGAGGATGGCGGCGTGGACGCTCACTTCACGAAGCAGGACTTGCCGGCGGCCTTGAGCTTCGCACAGAAGGCCTGGGCGTCGGCCCGGCTGGCGAAGCCCGTGACCTGGGTCCGATAGAGGGTGGCGCCGTCCTTCTGGATCGCCTCGACCTTCTTGCCCTTACCCGCCGCCGCGCCCGGCGCGATCCTGGCGGCTTCGGCCCACCCAGAGTCGGCCAGGGCGCGGGACGAGAACGCGCCGATCTGCACGGCGGCCACGCCGCCGGTCGCAGCGGCGGGCTTCGGCGCAACGGTCTTGGCGGCCACGGGCGCGGGGGCGGCGGGTTTCGGCGGCGCCGGCGCGGGCTTGGCGGCGACAGGCGCCGGCGCAGCGGGCTTGGCCGCCACGGGTGCGGCCGCGGGCGGCTTCACGGCCGGAGCGGGGGCGCCGAGCGTGGGCTTCAGGGCGGGCGGCGCGTTGTTCGGCAGGGCGACCACCGGGCCGGCGGGCGCAGGCGCCGCGGGTGAAACCGTCGAGCTGGTCACGGGCGCCGTGACCGGCGGCGCGTTGGGCAGGCGAGCCTGGGGCTGTTCCGGCGGCGGGGTGAAATTCGGCGAGGTCGGCGGGGCCTGGCCCTCGGCCTGCTGATAGATCTGCAGGCCCTGGGCGGGGTCGACCGGCTGGGACGTGGCCGGCGGCGCGCCCTTGATGACCCCGACCGGCGCGCCCACCATCGGCGGCGTGCTCGGTCCCTGGCTCAGGCCGGACCGGTAGAAGACCAGGATCGCCACAACGAGCACCGCCAGCACCAGGGCGCTGGCGATCAGCATCATGGGGGCCGGCCCACGGCCGCGCACCGGCTGGCGCGCGTCGAAGGACAACGGCGGCTCGGTGGGGGGCGTATAGGCGCCGCGATCGGGATTGGTCATCG
>DASUIJ010000098.1:0-6565 GCA_036279815.1 Phenylobacterium sp.
GCGCCTGGGCGCCCGCCTGCCCAGCATCGCGGTGATGGACGCCAAGGGGCGCTGGGGCTCGTGCCGGCCGGGCCTGCCCGGCAAGCCGGCGGCGATCCGCTATTCCTGGCGCCTGGCCCTGGCCCCCTTCGAGGTGGCCGACTACGTGGCCGCCCACGAGTGCGCCCACCTGCTGGAGCTGAACCACGGACCGCGGTTCTGGGCCCATGTGAAGGTCCTGGTGGGCGACGAACGGCCGCACCGCGCCTGGCTGAGGGCGCAGGGCGCGCGGCTGCACGCCTTCGGAACCTGATCAGTAGGGCACGTCGTCGTTGCGGGGCCGCTCCGCCGGACCCTGGGAGACGGGCGTGTCGGCCGCCGGGGCCAGGATGTCGCCGATGGCGTCGGGCTGTTCGCCTTCCGCGGGGGGCGGCTCGACCATGCCGCCGGGGATCGGCTGCACGTTCAGGCGGGGCAGGGCCTGGGCCATGAAGTCATGCCAGATCCCGGCCGGGACGCCGCCGCCGGCCACGCGCTTCATCGGGGTGTTGTCGTCGCGGCCCAGCCAGACGGCGGCGACGAAGCCGCCGGTGTAGCCGACGAACCAGGCGTCGCGGTAGTCGCTGGTGGTGCCGGTCTTGCCGGCGATGTCGTAGCCGCCCACCCGCGCCCGGGTCCCGGTGCCGGAGGCCACCACCTGGCGCATCATCTGGTTCATGTACTGCAGCGCCGGGGAGCCGATCACCGCGGGCCGGTCGGCCTTCTCGACCCCGTGGTCATAGAGCACCTTGCCCGAGGCCGTGCGGATCCGCTCGATCCCGTAGCTCCCGGCCCGGAAGCCGCCGTTGGAGAACGGGGCGTAGGCCTGGGCCATGTCCAGCGGGCTGACCTCGACGGCGCCCAGCGCCATGGACGGGTCGAGCTGGATGCGCGAGCTGATCCCCAGCCGCCGGGCGGTGGCCGCCACGTTGGCGGTGCCGACCTCGCTGGCGAGCCTTGCGGCCACCGTGTTGATCGACTGGGCCAGCGCGGTCTCCAGGGTGATCGGACCCAGGTACTTGCCGGTGTAGTTGCGCGGCTCCCAGTTCCCGATCTTCACCGGCTCGTCGACCGTGGGAGTCATGGGCGTGCGGCCCTGCTCCATGGCGGTGAGATAGACGAAGGGCTTGAAGGCCGACCCGGCCTGGCGCTGGGCCATGGTGGCGCGGTCGAACTGGCTGTCGGCGTAGCGGACCCCGCCCACATAGGCGCGGATGCGGCCCTCGCCGTCCATGGCCACCAGGGCGCCCTGCTGCACGCCCTGGCCCTTGGCCGCCTCGACGCCCCGCGCCAGGGCCTGCTCGGCGGCCGCCTGGATCGGCAGGTCCAGGGTGGTCTCCACCACCAGGTCCTCGGTGGGTTCGCCCACCAGCGAGCGGACCTTGTCGTCGACCCAGTCCGTGAAGTACTGCGCCCGCTGGCTGGCCAGGGTGGCGCTCACCTTCACCGGCGTGCGGATGGCTTCGTCGCGCTGCTGCGGCGTGATGGCGCGGATGCGCACCATCTCGTTCAGCACCACGGTGGCGCGCCGGGCGGCGCGCTCGGGCGAGGCCACCGGATTGTAGCGCGACGGACCCTTCATGGTCCCGGCCAGCAGGGCGGCCTCGCCGACAGTCAGCTGGCTGGCGGACTTGTTGAAATAGCGCTGGGAGGCGGCCTCGATCCCATAGGCGCCGGCCCCGAAGTTCACCCGGTTCAGATAGAGCGCCAGGATCTCCTTCTTGGTGAACTTGGCTTCCAGCCAGATGGCCAGGATCAGCTCCTGGGCCTTGCGGCGATAGTTCTGGTTGGGGGTCAGGAACAGGTTGCGGGCGAGCTGCTGGGTGATGGTCGAGCCGCCCCTCAGGGGTCCGCCGTGGTGGGTGGAGTTGTAGATCTGGCTGCGCAGGATGCCCCACGGGTTGAAGCCGAAGTGGTAATAGTACCAGCGGTCCTCGATCGCCACGAAGGCGGCGGGCACGTACTTGGGCAGCTTGTCCAGGTCGGCCGGCGGCGCGTACTGGCTGCCGCGCACGGCCACCAGGGCGCCGGAGCGGTCCAGGTAGGAGATCGAGGGCTGGCGCTGGACCTCGTAGAGCTTGGACGTGTCGGGCAGGTCCGCCGCGAAGACGGCGAAGAAGGCCGCGACGAAGATCAGGCCCCAGACCCCGAGCACCGCCGTCCAATAGAGAAACGCCTGGAGGGGAGTGCGCGGCGCGCGGGGCTTCCCGCCCGATTGCCCTTTGGCCATGTGGTCGTCCTGGTTCCGCCGATTGCGCGCCCGCCGGGCGCGACTGTTAGACCAGGCCGACCAAACACGCGACATGGTTGACGCGGCATGAACTCAGCCCAATGGGGCGGTTCGTGGGCCGGTGTGCATTTCTGCATAGCGTGGTTGCGAAAAAAGCGGTTGCCCTCAATCTTAACACCGTTATCTTAGCGATGCTTAGTTAGCTTCGCGACGCGGGTGGGGATACTCGCGTCGATTCCCCGAGGCCGACGGCCGGTTCCGAAAGGCGCCGTTTTCTCCCCGAAACGCTGGAGGGCTTTCTCATGAAGCTCCATACCCTCACGGCCGCCTGCGCGGCTCTCGTCACCCTCACCTTCGCCGGCTCCGCGCTCGCCGCCGACGCCGTCACCGCCAAGCTCCAGGCCCCCGTCGCCGCCAAGACCAAGTTCATCGCCGGCGGCGCGATCTTCCTGTGCGAGGGCGACACCTGCGTCGCCCAGACCCCGACGTCGCAGACCTTCGCGGCCGCCACCTGCAAGACCGTGGCCAAGAACGCCGGCGCGCTCGTCTCCTTCGACGGCTCGCGCAAATCCTTCGACGCCGACAAGCTCAGCGCCTGCAACGCAGCCGCGGAATCCAGCACGCAGGTCGCCAAGCGCTAAGGCCCGCCTCCCAGCATCCTTAGCCATTCCTGCTACTTCAGGGGCGCCGTGATGCCGCGGCGCCCCTTTTCTTTTGCGCGCGGGCGCCGCATGAGCACGCCCTCATGTCAGACCCCTCAGAGATTCTGCGCCGCCAGGCCTCCGCGCCCGACGGTCCCGCCGCCGCCGCGCTGCTGCTGCAGCCCCTGCTGACCGAGGCCGTCGGCGCGGGCGCCCGGCCGGTTTCGCTGACCCTCGACTACGGCGCGCCCCTGCAGGCGGGCGAGCCGGTCTCGGTCGAGGCCTGGGTCGACCGCGCCACCCGCACACTGGTCTTCGCGCACGCCCGCGCGACCCTGGGGTCCGGCGCGCTCGCCGCCAGCGGTTCGGCCGTGTTCCGGCGCGACGCCCCTCCCGCGCAGGGTTCGAAAGCATGACCCTGGGTCAGATGGGGACCACTTTGGTTGCGGCGCCGAAAATCGCGTGCTATCAGGCGCGCGGCTTAGGGCCAGGGGGCTATTCGGGTCCCACAGGTCGTTGTGCTTTTCCAAGCGCTTTCAAGCCTTTAGGTTGCCGAGGAGAGTCTTTCTCGGCGGCTCATGACACGCACCGGGCGGACAATTAAGTGGCGGACGATTCCAAGACTTCGAATGTGGGCGGCAGATACGCGCAGGCCCTGTTCGATCTCGCGACCGACGACAAGACCGTGGCCTCCGTGGAGGCTGATCTGAAGGCGCTCAGGAAGATGCGCGCCGACAGCAAGGACTTCCGCACGCTGCTGGCCTCCCCGGCCTTCAGCGCCGGCGACAAGGGCAAGGCGCTCGCCGCCCTGGCCGCCAAGTGCAAGTTCCACGCGACGACGCGGAAATTCCTGGGCCTGCTGGCCGCCAACGGCCGGACCGCGATCCTGCCCGAGGTGATCGCGGGCTTCGAGGAGCTGTCGGCGAAAGCCCGCGGCTCGGTCTCGGCCCAGGTCACCACCGCCATCGCCCTCACCGCCGCCCAGTCCAAGGGCGTCGCCCAGGCCCTGCGCACCGCGCTGGGCCGTGACCCTGAAATCGAGACCCGCGTCGATCCGTCCATCCTGGGCGGCATCAAGGTGCGGGTCGGCTCCCGACTGTTCGATGCTTCGCTTCGTTCGAAGCTCGACTCCCTCAAGTTCGCCCTGAAGAGAGCGTAAGCCATGGATATCCGCGCCGCCGAGATTTCGGCCATTCTCAAGTCGCAAATCGCCAATTTCGGCGAGGAAGCCGATGTTTCCGACGTCGGCCAGGTGCTGTCCGTCGGTGACGGCATCGCCCGCGTCTTCGGCCTCGACAACGTCCAATCGGGCGAAATGGTCGAGTTCCCCAAGGCCGGGGTGAAGGGCATGGCCCTGAACCTCGAACGCGACAACGTCGGCGTCGTGATCTTCGGCCAGGACAGCGCCATCTCCGAAGGCGACGAAGTCCGCCGCCTCTCGGAAATCGTGGACGTTCCGGTGGGCCGCGGCCTGCTGGGCCGCGTCGTCAACCCGCTGGGCGAGCCGATCGACGGCAAGGGCCCGCTGACCAACGTGGCCGAGCGCCGCCGGGTGGACGTGAAGGCGCCGGGCATCATCCCGCGCAAGTCCGTGCACGAGCCGGTGCAGACCGGCCTGAAGGCCATCGACACCCTGATCCCCGTCGGCCGCGGCCAGCGCGAACTGATCATCGGCGACCGCCAGACCGGCAAGACCGCCGTGGCGATCGACACCATCCTGAACCAGAAGTCGATCAACGCCGGCGATGACGAGAGCGCCAAGCTCTACTGCATCTACGTCGCCATCGGCCAGAAGCGCTCCACCGTCGCCCAGATCGTGAAGACGCTCGAGGAGCGCGGCGCGCTCGACTACACCATCATCGTCTCGGCCACCGCGTCCGAGCCGGCCCCGCTGCAGTTCCTGGCCCCCTTCGCGGGCTGCGCCATGGGCGAGTGGTTCCGCGACAACGGCATGCACGCCGTCATCATCTATGACGACCTTTCCAAGCAGGCCGTCGCCTATCGCCAGATGTCGCTGCTGCTGCGCCGCCCGCCGGGCCGCGAAGCCTATCCGGGCGACGTGTTCTACCTGCACAGCCGCCTGCTGGAGCGCGCGGCCAAGCTCAACGAGGACAACGGCTCCGGTTCGCTGACCGCCCTGCCGATCATCGAGACCCAGGCCAACGACGTGTCGGCCTACATCCCCACCAACGTGATCTCGATCACCGACGGCCAGATCTTCCTGGAAACCGACCTGTTCTTCCAGGGCATCCGCCCGGCCGTGAACGTCGGCATCAGCGTCAGCCGCGTGGGCTCCTCGGCCCAGATCAAGGCGATGAAGACCGCCGCCGGCCCGATCAAGGGCGAGCTGGCCCAGTACCGGGAAATGGCCGCCTTCGCGAAGTTCGGCTCCGACCTCGACGTGACGACGCAACGCCAGCTGGCGCGCGGCGAGCGCCTGACCGAGCTGCTGAAGCAGCCGCAGTACGCGCCGCTGTCCGTCGAAGAGCAGGTGGTGGTGATCTATGCCGGCACCCGCGGCTACCTCGACGGCATCGCGACCAACCAGGTCGGCCGCTACGAGCAGGAGCTGCTGTCGAGCCTGCACGGCAAGAACCAGAAGCTGCTGGACGCGATCCGCACCGAAAAGGCCCTCACCGGCCCGATCGAAGCGGACCTGAAGGCCGCCCTGGACGCCTTCACGGCCAACTTCGCCTGATGATGCAGATGGCGATCGAGCCCAAAGCCCTCAGCGCCTGGTCGGGTGCGTTCGGAGATCGGTACACGGAGCGCAATGTCGCTTCGACCGACGCCGTGCGCGGCCGCGCGCGCATCTGGGCCGAGGTTCTGTCGCACATGCAGGGCGATCCGCCGAAGAGCGTGCTGGAGGTGGGCCCGAACCTGGGCCTCAACCTGCGCGGCCTGGCGGCGGTGGCGGACCTGGACTGCTGGGGCCTGGAGCCCAATCCCGCGGCCCGCAAGCTGCTGGTCTCCGACGGCGTGCTGCCGGCGGACCGGGCGCTCGAGGGCTTCGGACATTCGATTCCCCTGGCCGACCGTTCGGTCGACCTGGCTTTCACCACGGGCGTGCTGATCCATGTGGATCCCAGCCTGCTCGAGGCGACGATGCGCGAAATCCATCGCGTCGCCGCCAAGTACGTTTTCTGCTGCGAGTACTTTTCGCCGAAGCCGGAGGCCATCCCCTACCAAGGGGAGACCGACCTCCTGTTCAAGAACGATTTCGGCTCGCTCTACATGGATTGGTTTCCCGACCTGTGCCTGGTCGACTGCGGTTTCTTCTGGCGACGGACGACCGTGATCGACGACTGCACATGGTGGTTGTTCAGAAAGGTCTGAGGCGAGCATGGCCAGCCTCAAGGAGATGCGCAATCGGATCGGAAGCGTGAAGTCCACGCAGAAGATCACGAAGGCGCTGCAGATGGTGGCGGCGGCGAAGCTTCGCCGCTCCCAGGACGCGGCTCAGAACGCGCGCCCCTATGCCGAGCGCATGGCGGCGGTGATCGCCAACCTGGCGGCGGGCGTGTCCGGCGACGGCGCGCCGAAGCTGCTGGTCGGCACCGGCCGCGACGCCAGGCAACTGGTGATCGTCGCCACCTCGGACCGCGGCCTGGCCGGCGCCTTCAATTCCTCCATCGTCCGCATGGCCCGCGACCGGATCGGCAGGCTGATCGCCGAG
>DASUIJ010000099.1:0-4650 GCA_036279815.1 Phenylobacterium sp.
CCTGGCCGGCGAAATGCCGTTCGGCGAGATGTTCAAGGCCTCGGCCCTGATCTATGGCCACACCAACAAGGGCCAGGGGACCTGGTACGCGCCGCTGAATCCCAGCCCGAACTTCGGCGTGGTCGGCGCGACGGGCAACAACTCTTCGATCTCCTACCGGACCACGGAATACGCCATCGACCGCAAGGGCGTGGTGCTCGGCGGCGACATCAGCCTGGGCGCTCACGCCATCCACCTTGGCGCCTGGTACGAGGACAACGATTTCGAGCAGGCGCGCCGCTACTACGGCCTGGATCGCTCCGCCAACAACCGCGATTCCCTGGAGTTCCAGTCCAACCCCTACAAGACCCGCTGGCACTACGCCTTCAACACCAAGACCACGCAGGTCTCGGTGGAAGACGACTGGACCGTCACCGAGGCCCTGAAGGTCAATTTCGGCTTCAAGTCGCTGAAGGTGGAGAACGAGGCGAGGTTCCTGGACGGCTACGGCCCGCTGGTGAACTCAGGCTCGATCCAGTCCAAGGACAGCTTCCTGCCGCAGGTGGGGGCCAACTGGAAGCTCAACGAGAGCAGCGAGTTCTTCGGGTCCTACACCGAGAACATGCGCGCCTTCGTCAGCGCCGCGACCGCCGGCCCGTTCTCCACCACCCAGGCCGGCTTCGACGCCATCAAGGGCAAGCTGAAGCCGGAGACCTCAAAGACCTTCGAGGCCGGCTGGCGTTTCCGGATCCAGGACTTCCAGGGCGTCATCGCCGCCTATCACGTCACGTTCGACAACCGCCTGCTGGCCACCGCCAGCGGCTCGGGCGTCGCCGGCAACCCCAGTGTGCTGTCCAATGTCGGCAGCGTGACCACCAACGGCCTTGAGACGGCGGCGACCTGGACGATCAACGAGGCCTTCTCGCTGTTCGGCTCCTACGCCTACAACGACTCCAGCTTTGACGACGACGTGCGGAACGGCTCCGGCGCCCTCGTGGCCAGGACCGCCGGCAAGTCGCTGCCCGACGCCCCGAAGTCGATCGCCAATATCAGCCTCGCCTACGATCTGGACGGCTGGTACGGCGCCCTGGCCGCCCACTACACCGGCGAGCGCTTCATCACCTACACCAACGACCTGAGCGTCCCCGCCGTCACCACCCTGGACCTGAACGTCGGCTATCGCTTCCAGGGCGAAGGCCTGGCCAAGGGCCTGGATATCCAGGCCAACGTCACCAACCTGCTCGACAAGGAATACGTGTCGACGATCGGGTCGAACGGCTTTTCCAACTCCGGTGACAGCCAGACCCTGCTGGCCGGCGCCCCGCGCCAGGTCTTCGTGACGGTGCGCAAGTCGTTCTAGGACTGGGCCCTTCCCCTCCGACGGCGGTGGGGAGGGGCCGCCCGGGGCGCGACGCCTCCGGCGCTCCCGCCAGGGGCGAATAGGCTTTTGCGCCCCGGTATGGGGTTGTTAAAGAAACGATCGCCGCGCCCAATTCCAGGGCCGACGGCCAATTTGGGGGTTTACATGCAGTTCAAGGGTATCGCTGCAGCCGCTGCGCTGGGCGCTCTTTCTCTCTCCGGCGCGGCCCAGGCGGCCGTGATGGATTTCACCATGAAGGGCGTGATCGAGAGCGCGTCGACGCCGGGCATCAACGCCGGCGACGTGATCACCGTCCATCTGTTCGCCGATAACGGCGGCGCCTCGACCATCAGCCAGACCTGGAACCTCGCCGATCTGCTGGGCTTCACGATCCAGGCCGGAACCTACTCGGCCACCTACAGCAAGGTGTGGCAGTACCCCTCGACCGGCAACTTCCAGACCGACGCGTCGGGCGCCGTCTCGCACGTCGAGTTCTACGGAACGGACGACCTGTCCCACAACGTCGACAATTTCGGTTCGTGGACTGCGGACTCCGTCTTCGGTAACGCTTCGTTCTGCGACTTTCTCGATCGCTGCAACAACACCTCGGGCGGAACCTTCAACAACGCCAGCCAGTGGACCGTTGGTCTCGCCGGCCCCGGCGGCGTTCCGGAGCCCGCCACCTGGGCGATGATGATCGCCGGTTTCGGCATGGCCGGCGTGGCGATGCGCCGCCGCCGTGCGGCCATCGCCGCCTGAGGCCACGTCATCGCAATACGGATCGGGCGGGGGCATGCCCCCGCCCTTTTCATTTGAGCTTCAGCCCGGGCGCCGCGTTCAGGCCGGCTCCTCGACGGGCGGAGCCGTGTAGCTGGCGCCTGCCGTGATCACCTCGTCGGGGGTGGCCAGCATCTTCAGATAGGTTTCCTTCGGATAGGCCATGTGCGGCTTGGCCGGGTCGTAGGCCGGCTGGGGCACGGGGCTGGGACCCGAATAGGCGGCGGGCGCCTTGAATCGCTTGGCCTCCTCCGCCGAGATGCCGGCCTTGGCCAGGACCGCCGGATCGATCCACTTGGCCGGGTCGAGCGCCTCCTGCGAGGTGGCGACCTCCAGCGTCATCTGGTCGGGTCCGGCGAAGTAGATCGAGCGGCACATGCCGTGATCGATCGGGCCGATCACATTGACCCCATGGCTGCGGATGCGGTCGCGCATGGCGATCAGGTCGGCGTCCGTGTCCACGCCGAAGGCCAGGTGCTGAAGCGTTCCCGGGGCGCTGGGAAGGGCGCCGGAGCCCGCATGGGTCTTGCCCAGCTCGATGGGAATCTCGTCGACCTTGGGCAGCTGCACGATCGAGAAGAAGCTGTGGTCGTTCATCCTCAGGAAGGCGTGCAGCCCGCCGGGGACGCCGTGCATGTCGAACAGGGCGACCAGCGGACAGCCCATGACCTCCGAGAAGAAGGCGATGTGTTTCTTGATGTCCCCGGCCATGAAGGCCAGATGGTGGATACCGGTCGGTTGCTGGCTCATGGGGTTCCTCCCTTGGGTCCGCCCTGCTGGGCTTGCACTGCATCGTCGACGAGAAGGCCGCCCATCAGGGCGTCCAGGATCAGGTGTTCGTGGGCCGAGCGGCCCTCCGGCGTGTCCGGGTCGATCCGGAAATTGGCCCGCATCAGCGGCGCCAGGTTGATCACCCCCACCGCCGCGGCCTGGAGGGTCACCACGATCTGCTCGGGCGGGAAGGGCTTCAGCGCGCCGGCGTCGATCGCCGCCTTGACCAGCCGGGCCAGCCGTCGATTGCGCGGCCCCGTCAGATGCTCGTCCAGCCAGGCCAGGCGGTCGCCCCCGGCCATGCCTTCCAGCGCCACGATCCGGCCCAGGGCGGGATGACGCCACGACAGCTCGATGAAGAACCGCATCGCCATCTGGAACTGGGCCAGCGGCGAGGCGTCCTTGGCCGCCGACAGCAGCCGTTCCTCCTCGGCGATCACCGCCGACAGGTCGAGCATGGCCGCCCGCCAGAGCTGGTCCTTGTCCTCGAAATGATAGTGCAGGGTCGCCTGCGACACGCCCGCCGCCTCGGCGATGCCGGCCATGGTCACCCGCTCGAAGCCCAGGCGCGAGAACTGCTCCAGGGCCGCCTCGCGGATCCGCGAGGCCGTCCGTTCGCCCTTGCCGAGGGGGACGACCTTGGCCATCGGCATGAATTGACTTTCCAATCAGCTTTCCTGATTTTGTAGTCAGAAACGAGAGCCCGGGCAAGGTCCGCGGCCTGGGAGGTCGAGATGGCGATTGTGCGCGAGCCCTATGGCTTCGTCCATGCGGACGACAGCCGGCTGAAGGAAGTCTATGGCGGCCCGTCCGGCCAGGTCTTCGTGGAATGCATGCGCATCCGGCCGGAGACCGGCGAGTCCAGGACCGTGATCGTTTTCAGCCATCCGATCGGGGGAGGATCGTTCCTGCCGCTGGTCAACGCCCTGGCTCATGCCGGCCGCCACGTCATCTACTGCAACCCGCGCTACCGGGGGAACGACGCCGCCCTGATCATGGAGAAGTGCGTCCTCGACCTGGGCGCCTGCATCGCCGACCTCAAGACGCGGTTCGGATACGAGAAGGTGATCCTGGGCGGCTGGTCCGGCGGCGGCTCGCTGTCGCTGTTCTATCAGGAACAGGCCGAACACCCGACCATCACCGAGACCCCCTCGGGCGACGCCGTGAACCTGAAAGGCGCCGGCCTGCAGCCCGCCGACGCGATCATGCTGCTGGCCGCCCACATCAGCCGCTCGGTGACCATGACCGAGTGGCTGGACCCCTCGATCCTCGACGAGGACAAGCCCTACGACCGGGATGTCGAACTCAACATCTACGATCCCAAATGCCCCAACCAGCCCCCTTACTCCGAGGACTTCGTGGCCCGGTTCCGCGCCGCCCAGGTGGCCCGCAACCGCCGCATCACCGCCCGGGTGAAGGCCACCCTGGCCGAACTGAAGGCCAGCGGCGATCCCGACGCCGAGCGCCCGTTCATCGTCGCGGGCACCATGTGCGACGTGCGCTGGACCGACCCCGCCCAGGACCCCTCCGACCGCCGGCCGGGGACCTGCTATCTGGGCGAGCCGAAGATCGCCAATGACGGGCCGGTCGGTCTGGGCCGGTTCACCACCCTGCGCTCATGGCTGTCGCAATGGAGCTTCGACGAAAGCCGGGCCAACGGCGTGGTCAACGCCGGCCACATCTCCTGCCCGGTGCTGGTGATCAACAACACCGCCGACCTGGCCTGCACCCCCAGCCACGCTCAGCGCCTGTTCGACGCCGTG
>DASUIJ010000100.1:0-3384 GCA_036279815.1 Phenylobacterium sp.
CAGCCGGTCGACCGGCCAGTCCCAGAACCAGGCCAGCGCGCCCAGGGCCCCGGCGCGCGGGCTGTCGTCGCCCATCCGCCAGCCCAGGGAGCGGCGGCGGCGCAGCACGTCCAGCACCAGCCCCGAGATCCAGGCGCGATCCTTGGACCCGGCGTAGCGCGCGGTCTCGCCCCAGGACTTCAGCGCCATCTTCACCGGGCGGTGGCGGGTTTCGATGTCGGTGAGGACGTCGATGGCCGCCGAAAGTCGACCGCCGTCACGCAAGGAAGATCGCCGCCACGATCATGGCGACGCCCACCAGGCTCACCGTCCAGATTATCGAGCGAAGGCCCGGGACGCCGGCCGCGTAGGCCGGGACGTAGAGCGCCCGGCTCGCCACATAGAGCCCGGACCCCCACAGCGTCAGGGTCCCCAGCTTGCCGGCGAGATAGGCGGTGATCACCGCCGCGGCGAAGAAGGGGAAGGTCTCCATGAAATTCCGGAACGCCCGGTCCAGCCGTGCGGCCACGCCGCTGATCGGCATCGGCTCGTCGCGCGGCCCGGTCGCCCACCTCAGGTCCTGCTGCCCGCGGGCCGCCGTGGCGGCCCAGAGCAGCTGCACCATCCCCACCACCACGGCGGCGGCCAGCAACTGCAGTTCGGCGGCTGTGCGCATGGCCTAGACCGGGCTGGTGTAGTTGGGGGCCTCGCGGGTCATCATCACGTCGTGCACATGGCTTTCGCGCAGGCCTGCGCCGGTGATGCGGATGAACCGCGCCCGCGCCTGGAAGGTCGGCAGGTCCGGCGCGCCCACATAGCCCATGGCGGCCCGGAGGCCGCCCACCATCTGGTGCAGGATGCCGCCGATCGGGCCCTTGTAGGCCACCTGGCCCTCGATGCCTTCCGGCACCAGCTTCAGGGCCGAGACGTCCTTCTGGAAGTAGCGGTCGGCCGAGCCGGAGCCCATGGCCCCCAGCGAACCCATGCCGCGATAGGCCTTGTACGAGCGGCCCTGGTAGAGGAACACCTCGCCCGGCGCCTCGTCGGTGCCGGCGAAGGCCGAGCCCATCATGGCGGTGTCGGCGCCCATGGCCAGGGCCTTGGCGAAGTCGCCGGAATACTTGATGCCGCCGTCGGCGATCACCGGGACCCCGCTGCCCTTGGCCGCCCGCACCGCGTCGGCGATGGCGGTCAGCTGGGGCACGCCCACCCCCGCGACCATGCGGGTGGTGCAGATCGAGCCCGGCCCGATCCCCACCTTCACCGCATCCGCCCCCGCCTCGATCAGCGCCCGGGCGCCGTCATAGGTGGCGACGTTGCCGGCGACGATCTGGACCCGGTTGGCCTCGCGGCGCAGCCGGCCCACCGCCTTGGCGACCTCGGAATTGTGCCCGTGGGCGGTGTCGATCACCACCACGTCCACGCCGGCGTCCACCAGCGCCATCGACCGCTCGAAGCCGCCGTCTCCGACGGTGGAGGCCGCGCCGACCAGCAGGCGGCCCTGGTTGTCCTTGGCCGCGGCCGGATGGGCCTGGGCCTTCTCCATGTCCTTGACGGTGATCAGGCCGACGGCGCGGTAGGCGTCGTCCACCACGATCAGGCGTTCGATCTTGTGCCGGCGCAGCAGGTCGCGGGCCTCGGCCTGGGTGCAGCCCTCGCGGACCGTGATCAGGTTCTCGGTGGTCATCAGGGTCCGCGCCGGGGCGTTCGATGACACCTCGAACCGCATGTCGCGGTTGGTCAGGATGCCGACCAGCTTGCCGGTGCCGGGCTCGACCACCGGGAAACCCGAGATCTTGCGCTTGGCCTTGATCGCCAGGACCTCGCTCAGCGGCGTGTCCGGATTGATGGTCAGCGGATTGATGACCATGCCGCTTTCGTAGCGCTTCACCTCGCGCACCTGGTCGGCCTGCTCCTCGACCGAGAGGTTGCGGTGCAGGACGCCCATGCCGCCCGCCTGGGCCATGGCGATGGCCAGCCGGCTCTCGGTCACGGTGTCCATCGCCGACGAAACGATCGGAATGTTCAGACTGATTTCGCGCGTGAACCTGGTGGCGGTGTCCACCTGGGTGGGCATCACGTCGGATGCGCCCGGTTCGAGCAAAACGTCGTCGAAGGTGAGCCCTTCGCGAATCTCCATGAGACTCTCCATTTTGCGAGCCGCGTATAACGGTACGGGGGGTCGCCCGGCAAGCGTGGCGTCGTCTTTGGTCATGCGGGAAGCTCCTGGCCAAGGGGCGAAAGGCGCCGGTCCAGGCCAAGGCTCATGGCGAGCATGAAAAGGCACAGGCCGAGGGATAAGGCGAGAGCGGATTGCGCGGAGCGCCCGGCCGCCGCGGCGCGGACCCGCGTCACCGCTGTCCGGGAAGGCTGCCGCTGCGTTGTCGAATCCGCCATGGCCGCTTGTGCGCCAATTGCAGTTCGGCGGAAACCGACATATCCGTAGCGATATGTTCCAAAATCTCACATCTGGCGCCCAGCCCTCGCTCAACGCCTTGCGCGCCTTCGAGGCCATGGCGCGGACCGGGCGGGCCACCCTGGCCGCGGAGGAGCTGCACGTCACCCACTCCGCGGTCAGCCGGCAGGTGAAAGCCCTGGAAGAGAGCCTGGGCGTCCGGCTGTTCACCGGCCCCCGGCACAGGCTTGAACTCACCGACGCCGGCCGGGACCTGCTGCCCGCGTTGACCGACGCCTTCGACCAGATCGCCTCGGCCGTGCGCCAGGTGCGCGGCGGCGGCGAAGACCTCAATGTGGCGGTCAACGCCACTCTTTCGGTGAAGTGGCTGATCCCGCGCCTGGCCGGCTTCGTCGCCGCCCGGCCGCAGGTGCGGCTTCACCTTGCCGAGCTGGCCTCCCAGGCCACCTCGCACCGGGGCGCCGACGCCGTCGTTCGGATCGTTCCGTCCAGCCGCCTCGCCGAGCCGGGCGTCACCGCCTTCGCGCCCAACCACATCGGCCCGGTGCTGACCCCGGCGCTGGCCCGGCGCTTCCCCGATCCGCTGAGGGCGCCGCGGCTGGCGGCCCAGACCCACCTCCAGGGCTGGGCGATCTGGGCGGCCCTGGCCGGCGTCGAGCTGTCCCCGGCGGCCGAGCGCCCCTTCGCGCACCTGCACTTCGCCATGGACGCCGCCCTGGCGGGACTCGGGGTCGCGGTGCTGCCCTGGCCCCTGGTGGCCGACGACGTGCTGAGCGGACGGCTTGTGGCGCCGCTGGGCTTCAAGCGCGCGGAGAGCGCCTTCGCCATCCTGGCCGCGCCGGGCGCCCAGAGCCGGGCTCTGGACCAGTTCACCGCCTGGCTGGTGGCCGAGGGCGCCGGGACCCCGCCGCCACCGCAACCTAAGAGCCTGCCTGTGAGTGGAACGGCATAGCCTCGATCCGGCAGGTCTCAGTGGGTTTGCCGCCCGG
>DASUIJ010000101.1:0-4268 GCA_036279815.1 Phenylobacterium sp.
CCGACGGCGAGTCTTGAACCGGCGCCTTGACCGGTCCAACCTCCCGGCAGGATCGGCGGAGGGGCGAAAATGACCTTGAAGGTGATCGGCGCGGGGTTCGGCCGCACCGGGACGATGTCGCTGAAGCTGGCGCTGGACCAGCTCGGCTTCGGGCCCTGCTACCACATGGTCGAGGTGTTCAAGAACCCACAGGCCCCCGGCTGGTGGATCGACGCCGCCGACGGCCATCCGGACTGGGAGAAGATCTTCGACGGCTACGCCTCCACCGTCGACTGGCCCAACGCCACCTTCTACGCCGAGCTGGCCGACGCCTATCCGGACGCCAAGGTCATCCTCACCGAGCGCGACCCGGAGGCCCGGTTCGCCTCCACCCAGGCCACCATTTTCCGGCGCGACCCGCCGCCGGACTCCGACGTCCCGTTCGACCAGATGTTGCGAAAGGTCATCGGCCGGCTGTTCGACCACCGCATGCACGACCACGACCACCTCATCGAGGTCTTCCGGCGCCACAACGCCGAGGTCCGCCGCCGCATCCCCGCCGACCGCCTGCTGGTCTACCAGGTCGCCCAGGGCTGGGACCCGCTCTGCGCGTTCCTGGGCGTGGCGGTCCCGGACGGCCCCATGCCCAACGTCAACTCCACCGAAGAGTTCGTGAGCCGCCAGGGCCCCCCGACCTGAGGCGGCCCGGCTCCGGATCCCCCCGCGCCGGGACGGCGGGGGTGGCGGGCCGACGCCGTGAAACGCTCGACTTCAGGACCACCCCGATGGCGTGGATCCGGGTCGGGTCGAACCGCGGCGGGCGTCGAAGGCCGCCTCGACGCAGGGCATGACCAGCCAGCCGATCCGTTCGCCTATGGCGTCGAGTTCCTTGGCGGTGCTCGATGACACATGGAGGAACTGGGCCTCGCATATGAAGTGGACCACCAGGATCGACGGGTCGATACGCCCCGCGACGCCATGCAGGTTGAATTCGTCGTTGAAGTCGCTCGCCTCGCGGAGGCCTCGCACGATGTGCGTCGCCCCGATCCTGCGCGCATAGGCGACCAGGCTCTGGTTCGTGAACTCACCGACCTCCAGGGCGCCGTCAAACAGGGTGTCCGTCGAGGCGGACGCCGCCTCCGGCCAACGCTCCGTGATCGACCGGACGATGAGCCGCTGGCTTTCCTCGACCCCGAACAGGCGCGCCTTCTTGACGTTCGTGCCGACGGCGACGTGCACGGTGTCGAAGGTCTTCAGGGCCTTGCCGATGATGTCCAGATGCCCGCGCGTGACCGGGTCGAACGATCCGGCGTACAGGGCTTTGGTGGTGACGGACTTGCGCATGTGAAGCCTTGACCTGCGCGCTGGCTCGAGACGCTGACTGTTCCGGCAGGTCGGCGCAGGACGCAAGCTCCAGCTTATCACGCCAGGCCGCGCCTGGCGTCGTCCGGGCGAGGTGAACCCGCCGGATTGATCAGAGCCGGGCGCGGCCAGGGATCGCCGGGGACCGACCCCGCGCCAGCACCGACTTCGCCGCCCAGACCGCGGTCGCGAAACAGGCCTGCAGCAGATAGCCCCCGGTCGGGGCCTCCCAGTCGAGCATCTCGCCGGCGGCCCAGACGCCCGGCGCCGCCTTCAGCATCAGCCCCTCGTCCAGGGCGTCGAGCGCGATCCCGCCCGCTGTGGAGATCGCCCGTCCGATCGGCCGCGCGGCGGTCAGGCGCAGGGGGACCGTCTTGATCGCCCGGGCCAGGTCCATGGGCTCGGCGGGCAGGTTCACGCCCACGCCCTCGCGCAACAGGTTGATCTCCAGCGGCGACAGGCGGAGCGCCTTGCGCAGGGTGTTCGACGCCGACTCCCCGGGCCGCGCGGCCTCCAGCCGGCCGGCGATCTGGGCCAGGGGCATGTCGGGGCGCAGGTCGATCCGAAGCGCCGCCTGGCCCTTGGCGGCGATGGCGTCGCGGATCGGCGCCGACAGGGCGTAGATTCCCCCGCCTTCCAGGCCATAGTCGGCGATCATCGCCTCGCCCCGCACCGTGAGGCCGGCGAAGGACAGGCCCACGGCCTTCAGCGGCTGGCCGGCGAACCGTGTGCGGAACATTTCGCTCCACGCCACCTCGAACCCGCAATTGGCCGGGCGGAAGGCCGCCAGCGCCACGCCGCGTTCGGCCAGGATCGAAGCCCAGCCCCCGTCGGAGCCCAGCCTGGGCCAACTGGCTCCGCCCAGCGCCAGGATCGTCGCGTCCGGCCGCGCCGTCTCCGTCCCGCCGTCCGCGTCCTCGAACACAAGCGCCCCGTCCGCGTCCCAGCCCCGCCAGGTCGATCGCGTGCGGATGACGACGCCCTGCCCGGCCAGCCGCGCCAGCCAGGCCCGCAGCAGCGGCGAGGCCTTCAGCGTCCTGGGGAACACCCGGCCGCTGGACCCGGTGAACACCTCCTGCCCCAGCCCCTCCGCCCAGGCGGTCAGCGCCTGCGGCGGAAACGCCTCGAGGATCGGGCGCAGGCGTCCGCGCGCCGCACCGTATCGACCGGCGAAAGCGCTCAGCGGCTCGGAATGGGTGAGGTTCAGTCCGCCGCGACCGGCCATCAGGAACTTGCGGCCCACGGTCGGCATGCGTTCGTGCAGGGTCACCGAGACCCCCGCGGCGCTCAGCGTCTCGGCGGCCATCAATCCCGCGGGTCCGCCCCCGACGATGACGGCTGTTTGACTGGGCAATGTGGCGGATCCTTGCGGCGGGAGCCCTGCGCTCTACCACGCCATCGCCCCGGCAGGACCGAAAACCCGCGACTGGCGGGCGGGATCCATGGCGGCTTACGGACGCCGCGCCTTGGGCCGCCGGTTCCCTGTCACGTTTTTGACTCGTATGTCAAAAATGTCCTGAGCCAAAAAATTGGCCCGCTGCGGGGGATAGTCGCAGCGGGCCGTTTTTGAGCTCTCGCTCTTGTGGAGCGGGCGTTTCCTCCCCGAAACGCCGGAGACTGAAGGACTTAAGCCGTCATATCTCTCGCAGGCCTATGAGGAAGGCAATTCCGCCCCTGAGTCAATGGACGGAAATCATCCCGGCGGCTGAAAAACGATCAGATTTCCGCGATATCGCGATTTCATGCCCCTCAGGGCGTTATTTTTGACTCACGCGTCAAATTGACCCGACACTGGCCCGCAGGGCTTCGAAGGGCGCGCATTCGGTGTCGAAGACGAAGTCCGGCCGCGAGGCCGTGACCGGGCCCCGGCCGGCGGCGGTGAGCACCGCCGAGGCCTCGGCGATCCGATCCGCCGGAACCAGCAGGCCGTTCGGCCGCCGGACCGCGCCGCCGGCCGCCAGCGCCTCGATCAGCGGCTCGTCGTCGGCGCCGGGCGGCCAGATCAGGGTGGCGCTCTCGTGCGCCGTGGCGCGGGCCTCGACGATCCGCAGCAGCCGCTCGGCGGCGGCCAGCTGGCCGGCCGACCAGTCGGCGCGCAGGGCGGCGGCGAGCTGGGCCTGGCTCTTCAGGATGGTCCCGTCCGCGAGGATCTTCAGGCCGTTGGCGACCAGGGTCGCCCCCGTGGTGGTGATGTCGACCACCAGCTCGGCGGCGCCGGCGGCGGGCGCGCCCTCGGTGGCCCCGCCCGACTCGGTGATCCGGTAGTCGGCCACACCGTGGCGGGCGAAGAAGCTCCGGGTCTGGACGAGGTATTTCGTGGCCACCCGCATCCGTCGCCCGGTTCGGGCCAGGACGTCGTGCGCCACCTCTTCCAGGTCGGCCATGGTCTCCACGTCGAGCCAGCTCTTGGGCACGGCCACCACCAGGTCGGCGCGGCCGAAGCCCAGGGCCCTGAGCAGCAGGGCGCGGCTGTCGAGGTCGCCGCCGCGCTCGCGCAGCAGATCCTCGCCGGTGACGCCGAGATGGGCCTCGCCGGCGTCCAGCGCCTCGGCGATGTCGCCGGCCGAGAGCAGGCGCACCTGCACGCCCTCGACACCCTTCAGCTCGGCCATGTAGCCCCGCGCGCCCCCGGCGACGGACAGCTTCAGGCCGCAGTCGCCCAGCCAGGCCTCGACCTGCTCCTTCAGGCGCCCCTTGGAGGGGATGGCGAGGATCAAGGGGTCGCTCATGCCGCATCCCCTGTGGCGAGGGTTTCGACCAGCGCCCAGCGCGGCCGGATCATGCAGCCCACGGCGCGGGCCTCCTGCGGTCCGCCCAGGCGGGTCGGCAGGCCGTCATAGCGGCCGCCGACGGCGATGGGCTGGTCGGGCCCGAGCGCCGCGGAACGCACCTCGAACGTCAGGCCGTCATAATAGTCGAAGGCATGG
>DASUIJ010000102.1:0-8941 GCA_036279815.1 Phenylobacterium sp.
CGGCCACTGGACCCAGCAGGAAAAGCCCGACGAGGTGAACCGGGTCATCCTCGACTGGCTGGACCGGCGCTTTCCGCGCTAGAAGGGCCGGAATGGAACGCACCACGCCGCAGCCCGCCGTCTCCGCCACGCAGCACCGGCGCGGCCTGTTCGTGGAAACCGAACCGTTCGCCAGCGGCTGGCTGGCGACGGGCGGGCCGCACGAGATCTTCTACGAGGAATGCGGCAATCCGAACGGCAAGCCGTGCGTGATCCTGCACGGCGGCCCGGGCGGGGCGATCAACCCGACCATGCGCAGGTTCTTCAACCCCGCCAAATGGCGGATGGTGCTGTTCGACCAGCGCGGCTGCGGCAAGTCGCGCCCCAACGCCAGCCTGGACGACAACACCACCTGGTCGTTGATCGATGACATCGAGCGCCTGCGCATCCATCTCGGCATCGAGAAGTGGACCGTGTTCGGCGGCTCCTGGGGTTCGACCCTGGCGCTCGCCTACGCCGTGACCCACCCGCAGCGGGTGGAGTCCCTGGTCCTGCGCGGCGTCTTCCTTCTCACCCAGCGTGAGGTGAACTGGTTCTACCAGGACGGGGCCTCGATGCTGTTCCCCGACGCCTGGCAGAAGTTCCTGGCCCCGATCCCGGCGGACGAGCGCGGCGACATGGTGGCGGCCTATCACAAGCGGCTGACCCACAAGGAGCGTCGCGTCCAGGCCGAGGCCGCCGCGGCCTGGAGCCAGTGGGAGGGCGACACCATCTCGATCCGCGGTCCCGAGGCCCGGCCCTCGAAGTTCAACGAGATCGACTTCGCCATCGCCTTCGCCCGGATCGAGTGCCACTTCTTCGCCAACAAGGGCTTCTTCCCCGAGGACGGCTGGATCCTGAAGAACATCGGCAAGATCCGCGGCATCCCCGGCTGGATCGTTCAGGGCCGCTTCGATGTGGTCACCCCGATGGAAAGCGCCTGGAACCTGAAGACCGCCTGGCCCGAGGCCCGGTTCGAAGTGGTCTGGGACGCGGGACACGCCTCGACCGAGCCCGGCATCGTCGACGCCCTGGTGCGGGCGACGGACCAGGCCTTCGCGGTCTAGGACAAGAGCAGAAGTGAGAACGACATGAGTGCGGACAGCGAAACGGACTTCGTCTTCGACGAAGCGACGGGTGAATGGATCAGCGCGGCCGAAGCCGCCGCCAAGTCCGCCGCCGCCGGCCAGGTCGAGGTGCGCGATTCCGTCGGCAACCTGCTCGCCGACGGCGACAGCGTGACCCTCGTCAAGGACCTGAAGGTGAAGGGCGCCGGCCAGACGCTCAAGCGCGGCACGGTCATCAAGTCGATCCGCCTGACCGGCGACGAGCAGGAAATCGACTGTCGCTACGAAGGCATCAAGGGCCTGGTGCTGCGCGCGGAGTTCGTGCGGAAGAACTAGGACGCCACGCCGATCGTCGCGCGTCGGGAACTTCCTCCCGTAACGCCGATATTCTAGTGGAAATCTAACATTTGCGCATGTTCAGGGCGCCTCGCGACAGGCTCTCGCTCGCTCGCGGTCGGCCTGCTAGTCGCCCAAAAAGGGAATAGAATCCCTAACTTCCTCAGATTTTCTTCCAAGCTTGGCTATGCAAGCGTCTGAAATCAGGCGGAAACTGCCGCTCTATGCGCGAACCGGGCAGGCTTTACATCCCGGCGCCGCACTCGGCGCTTGACGCGAAAAGGGCGCTCGTGGGCGCCCGGAGTCAGACGGGGGCAAGCTCATGGAAATCTTCGGCGGCGGCGCAAACGATACGCTCATTGGCAGCACGGACAGCGACATAGTCTTTGCCGGCGGCGGCGACGACCTTGTCGATGGGGGCGACGGCAGCGACGCCCTGCGCGGCCAGGGCGGCAACGACACCCTTATCGGCGGCAATGGCGACGACCTCCTCTACGGGAACGCCGGCGACGACCTTCTGGATGGCGGCAGCGGTTCCGATCGGGTTGGCTACTTCAGCGGCGCCTTCGCCGGGGTGACGGTCGACCTGAACCTCCAGGGTCAGGCCCAGAACACCGGCCAGGGCATGGACACCCTGGCCAATGTCGAGAACGTCTCGGGCACGGCCTATGGGGACGTGCTGACCGGCGACAGCAACGCCAACTGGCTCTGGGGCAGCGGCGACGTCGGCATTGTCGGCAACGACACCATCTTCGCAGGCGGCGGCGACGACCTGGTCCAGGTGTCGATCGGCGACCACCGGCTCGACGGCGGGGCCGGTGTCGACACCCTCTCCTTCGACGGCAACGGGAGCCCGGCCATCACGGCGGGGGTCAGCGTCGCGCTGTGGGCGCAGGGCGGGAGCCAGGCCACGGGCGAAGGTTCGATGACCATCACCGGCTTCGAGAACCTGTCGGGCTACCAGTTCGCAGACACCTTCGTGGGCGATGGCGGAAACAACGTGCTGGCCGGTCACCTGGGCGACGACAATCTCGTCGGTTTCGGCGGCGACGACCTCCTGCTGGGCGACGGCGCGATCGGCATCGACGGAAGCGGCAGCTCCGGAAGCATCGTCGTCATCCAGGATTTCGGGGCGGCCAATGGCCTGCCGGGCGGGAACGACACCCTGAACGGCGGCGCGGGCGCCGACACCCTGATCGGGGGTGGGGGCGCCGACGCCTTGAGGGGGGGCACGGGCGACGACCTGGTCGTCGGCGACGACGGCGTCGACGACGTGCGCGGACAGGACGGCAATGACACGCTTCAGGGCGGAAGTGGCTCCGATTTCCTCAACGGCGGCCTGGGCGACGACTCGATGGACGGCGGGGCCGGCCTCGACCGGGCGGCCTTCTTCACGGACGCCGTGACGGGTGTCACGGTCGACCTGAACCTCCAGGGCGTGGCCCAGAACACAGGCCAGGGCTGGGACACCCTGGTCAGTATCGAGAACGTCTCGGGCACGCCGTTCAGCGACGTGATCACCGGCGACGGCGGCTCCAACTGGCTGTGGGGCAGCGGACAGGACACGACCGTCGGCAACGACACCATCTTCGCGGGCGGTGGCGACGACCTTGTCCAGGTGGCCATCGGCGACCACGTCCTCGACGGCGGGTCCGGCGTCGACACCTTGTCCTTCAATGGCAACGGGGACCCGGTGTTCGTCGCCGGCGTCGTCGCATCGCTGGCGGCGCAGGGCGCGCCGCAGGCGACAGGCCAGGGCCTCATGACCATCACCGGGTTCGAGAACCTGACGGGCTACAACTTCGCCGACACCCTCACCGGCGACTCCGGCTCCAATATGCTGGCGGGCGGCCTGGGTTCCGACATTCTCGGCGGAGGCGACGGGAACGACATCCTGCTGGGCGACGGCCAGATCGCCTTCGTCAACACCGCCGACGGCGGGGCCGGCGCGATCACGGTCACCGGGGACCTTGCCCAAGCAAACGGCGTGGTCGGCGGCGACGACACTCTGACCGGCGGGAACGGAAACGACACCCTGCTCGGCGGCGACGGCGACGATCTGCTCGACGGCGGCGACGGCGCGGACCGGATCGTGGTCTCGACCACCGCCGGACACGTGGCGACCGTGACCCTGGGCGCCGGGGCGGACACGCTTCTGCTCGACACCGACCTGCAAGTGGGCGCGACCGCCACGGTGACCGACTTCCAGACCGGGATCGGTGGTGACGCGCTCAGCCTGGAACCCTTCCTGACCTCACGCACCGACTGGGTCTCCGGGACCGATCCGTTCGCCGGCGGATACGTCCGCCTGGTCCAGGACGGCGCCGACACCCGTCTCGAACTGGATGTGGACGGAAGCCTCGGGCCTGCGGGTTTCGTCCCCCTGGCCACGTTCCAGAACACCAGCGCCCTGGCCTTCGACGCCGGCAACCTCGGCGGCTTCGCCCCGGCGGTGAGCGGCAGTTCGGGCGGCGACGCCCTGGTCTATACGCCGGACGCCTTCACCCCGACCGGCGGCACGCCCACCACCCTGGACGGCGGCGCGGGGGTCGACACCCTGGCCATCACCACGCCTCCCCCGGCGCTGATGGTCGGACCGGCCACGATCACGCCGAGCGCGGACGGCAAGTCGCTGCTGTTCGACCTGAACGGCGACGGAATCACCGATCTGCAGGTCACCAACGTCGAGGACATCGTCCTCAACGGGCAGCAGGTGGTGATCAGCGGGAACCTGGCGAACTCCGGGCTCGCGCCCGACACGATCTACTACAACGGGACCGACGGGAACGACCTGCTGGACGCCGGGGGGCTGATCTCCCTGGAATCCATCCGGGCCAGCGGCGGCAAAGGCAATGACACTCTCGTCGGCGCCAATGACGACGACACGCTCAAAGGGGGCGACGGCGCCGACCTGCTCAAGGGGCGCGGCGGTCCGGATGTCCTCGACGGCGGCAACGGCAAGGACACGCTGGAAGGCGGCGCCGGCGACGACATCCTGCGCGGCGGAACCGGCAACGATCTGCTCACCGGCGGCGGCGGCGCCGATCGTTTCGAGATCCAGAAGGGCGGCGGTACGGACCGCATTCTCGACTTCACGTCCGGAAGCGACGGCGTCCCCGGTGACACGCTCTACTTCGAGGGCGGGGCCGGCCCGGTCACCTGGGTGGCCAAGGACCTGGACGGCGACGGCCTGAAGAATGACCTTGTGGTCACCGCTACAGGCCCCGGCGGCTTGACCGTCGAACTGATCGGGGTCTCGACCCTGCACCAGGGCGACTGGACCTTCATCTAGGCCGGACGCCGGGCGGCGCCTCCTAGCGCGGCGCCATGCGGATGGCGCCGTCCAGGCGGACGTCTTCGCCGTTGAAATAGCCGTTCGTGATCATGGTCTCGGCGAGCTGGGCGTATTCCTCGGGCTGGCCCAGGCGCTTGGGGAACGGGACCTGGGCGGCCAGTCCGGCCTTCACCGCCTCCGACGCCCGCTGCAGCAGCGGGGTGTCGAAGATGCCGGGCAGGATGGTGTTGACCCGGATCGCCTCGCTGGAGAGGTCTCGGGCCACGGTCAGGGTCAGGCCGACGATGCCGGCCTTCGAGGCCGTGTAGGCCGCCTGGCCGATCTGGCCGTCCTCGGCCGCCACCGAGGCGGTGTTGACGATGGCGCCCCGGTCGCCATCGGGCAGGACGTCGAGGGTCAGCATTCCGGCCGCCGACTTGGTGATGCAGCGGAAGGTGGCGATCAGGTTCACCTGGATGATCCGCTCGAAGTTATCCAGCGGGTACTCCTTGATCTCGCCGGTCTGCCGGTCGCGGGAAACGGTCTTCACCGACCCGCCGACCCCGGCGCAATTGACCAGGATGCGCTCCTGGCCGTTGGCCGCGCGGGCCTTGGCGAAGGCGGCGTCGACCTCCTCGCTCGAGGTGACGTTGACCTTGCAGAACACGCCGCCCAGCTCCTTGGCCAGAGCCTCGCCCAGCTCCTCGTTGAGGTCGAACAGGGCGACGCGGACGCCGTGGGCCGCCAGCCGGCGGGCCGTGGCGGCGCCGAGGCCGGATGCGCCGCCGGTGATCACGGCGGCGATGGTGGAATCGAGCTTCATGGGAGGTCTGCCTTTGGTAAGTGGCGGTCGATCTAGTGCGCCGTCAGGCGCGCGGGGACTTCGATGTCCATGTCCAGGAGCTGCTGCGCCTTGCCCTTGGCCAGGGGATCGAGGCGCAGGCTGGAGAACTGGCCGCCGCCCAGCGCCTGGATGCAGTGGAGGTTGAGGGCCTGCAGTCCCGGCAGCTCGTAGCGGAGCACCTTCGGCGCCTTGGCCCCCTCGAACTCGTGCCCGAAGAAGGCCTTCACCGCCTCCGGGCTCAGGGCCCGCCGGATCCAGGGCAGGTATTCCGGCTTGCGGGCGATGACGCCGATATTGAAGGCGTCGCCCTTGTCGCCCGACCGCGCCCAGGCCAGGTCGATCAGCGGCACACGGATCGTTTCACCCTGCGCGGCCGGCGGCTCGGGGACCTCGGGCCGCACCACCGCGCCGGGATCGAAGGGATGGGCCGGGGGCTCGGCGCGAACCTCTAGGCGCTGGTCGCCCAAGGTCACCACCGCCGGGACCTCCGTCCGGGGCAGCAGCACCGAATAGACCCGCGCCACCGGCGTGATGGTCGGCGCGCCGCCGAACCAGCCCGTTGAGCCGACGCTCATGGACGTCGTGGGCGAGGCGAATTCGCGGGCCAGCAGGCCCAGCGCCTCGGCGCTCTCGTGTTCCGCTCCCACCCGGGCCACCACCTCGCGCACGGCCTGGGCCTCGGGCCGGGCCTGGGCGCCGTAGGAAGCCTCCGCCCCCAGCAGCTCGACCCGGCGATCGCGCAGGGGCGGAAGATTGCGGTCGCGCAGCATCTCCCCCAGGCGCTCCAGCACCGCCTCGGCCTGCCGCCCGGCCTTGCGGACGGCGTCGCGGCCGACCACCGGCATGGCGCCGATGAAGCGATAGCCGTCCTCGAAGGTGATGCAGACCTTGTAGTCGCCGCTGGGCGCGTAGCCCTTGGCGCCGGTGACCCGGACCCGGTCGGCGCCCGCCGCCTCGACCTTCACCTGGGTGAAATCGCAGACCACGTCCGGCAGGGCGTAGCCCTGGGGATCGCCCACCTCATAGAGGATCTGCTCGGCCACCGCGGCCGGCGAGACCAGGCCCCCGGTGCCCGGCGGCTTGGTGACCACGAAGCTCCCGTCGGCATGGCACTCGATCACCGGATAGCCGATGTGAGCCCAGTCGGGCACGTCCTCCCAGTCGGTGAACAGGCCTCCGGTCGCCTGGGCTCCGCACTCGATCACGTGCCCCGCCAGCGAGCCCGCGGACAGCAGGTCGTGGTCGGCGTCCGACCAGCCGAACTCGTGCATCAGCGGGCCGAGCACCAGGGCGCTGTCCACCACCCGGCCGGTGATCACCATGTCGGCGCCGGCGGCCAGGGCCTCGGCGATGGGCCGGCCGCCGAAATAGGCGTTGGCGGTGAAGACCTTGGCGCGGTCGGGGAACGGGGCGCCGGTGAACATCTCCGTCAGGCCCCGCGCCGACAGGTCGTCCAGGCGGTCCATCAGGTCGTCGCCCTCGACCACGGCGATCTTGAAGCTCAGACCCGCGGCGGCGGCCAGCTCCTCCATCCGCGCCCGGCAGGCGTGGGGGTTGAGGCCTCCGGCGTTGGTGACGATCTTCACGCCCTGGGCCTTGAGGTCGTGGAGATTGTCCTTCCAGACCCATTCGGTGAAGTCGCGGGCGAAGCCCTGGTCGGGCCGCGCCGCCTTCAGCTGGCCGAGCGCCGACATGGTCGCCTCGGCCAGGTAGTCGAGGATCATGTAGTCGAGCCGGCCGCCCTTGAGCAGCTGCGGCGCGGCGACGGAGGAATCGCCCAGGAACCCGCCGGCCCCGCCGATCCTGATGACCTTGGCCATGATGAGAAGCCTTTCTGGAAACAGACGCCTAGAGGGTCACGACCCCGGGACCGGGCGGATTGGCGTACAGCGCCTCCACCAGCCTGGCCCGGTTCTCCAGCGTGGCGCGCTGGTTCACATAGCCCTTGTCGGTGATCTCGCCCGCGTCGATCGACGGCGGCTCGGCCATGACGATGAAGCGCCCGATCCGGCGCGACGAGCCGCCGGCGGTCTTGTTGAAGTCGGCGAGCCTGGTCTCGACCAGGCGGCCCAGCTTCTCCATCGGCGGCCCCTCCCCCGGCTCGGCCGCGGCGGCCTGCATTCCGGCGAGGCTGGGCCAGGCCAGCACGCCCAGGAACGGCCGGTCCTGGCCGGTGATCACGGCGTCGAGCAGGTAGGGGGTGCAGGCGGCCACGATGTCGGGGCGGAGCGTGCCCACCGACACCCAGGTGCCGCTGTCGAGCTTGAAGTCCTCGGTCACCCGGCCGTCGAACACCAGGCCCTGGCTCGGATCTTCGGGGTCCAGGAAGCGGGCGGCGTCGCCCAGCTTGTAGAAGCCTTCCTCGTCGAAGGCCGCGGCGGTCTTCTCCGGGTCGTTGTGATAGCCGCTGGTCACGGTGGGGCCTTTGACCCGGACCTCCAGCTTGGAGCCGTTGGGGACCAGCTTGATCGTGATCCCCGGCAGCGGCAGACCGACCAGGCCCACGCGCTCGGTGATCCAGTGGACCACGGTGACGCCTTGGGTCTCGGTCGCCCCGTACATGGTGGTCATCGGAATGCGATGGCCGGTCTCGGCGACGGCCAGGGCCTGCATGCGGTCGGAAACGTCGGTCGACAGGGTCGCGCCGCCGTAGCCCATCATGCGCAGGTTCTTGAAGAACGACTTGCGGAGCGCCGGATCGCGCTCCATGGCCTCGGCCAGCATGCCGAAGGCGATGGGGGCCGAGCCGAAGCCGGCCGGCGAGATTTCGGCGAGGTTCTTGATCGTGGTCTCGAACAGGCCCGGGATCGGCTTGCCCTCGTCCAGGTGCAGGGTGCCGCCGGCCCACATCACCGAGTTGAAGCTGATATTGCCCGCCGAGATGTGGCTCCAGGGCATCCACTCCAGGGAGACGGGGATCTCGCCCTCCGCCGGCCACTCGGTGCGCAGGCCCTCCTGCCCGGCGATGACGCCGGCGAACATGCCGTGGGTCTGGGGCACGCCCTTGGGCATGCCGGTGGAGCCGGAAGTGAACAGGTACTTGGCCACCGTGTCGTGGTTGACCGAGGCGCGCGCCGCCTCCACCGCGGGCGTGGGCTGGGTGGCCAGGAGCTCCGACAGCGGCACGACGCCCTCGCCTGCGTTGCTGGAGGCCACGAAGATCAGGCTGGGATCGAGGGCCCTCAGGGTGTCGAAGGCGCGGGCGAACTGGGCGGCGTCCTGGGCGAACACCACCCGGGGCCGGACCGTCTCGAAGCAATGCTTCAGCTTGGCGTGGTCCGAGGAAATCAGGCTGTAGGCCGGGCTGATCGGGGCGATGGGGACGCCGGCCGTGTAGCAGCCCAGCATCACCAAGGCATGGTCCAGTGAATTGGCGGACAGCACCATGACGCTGTCCTTGTT
>DASUIJ010000103.1:0-4410 GCA_036279815.1 Phenylobacterium sp.
TCGGGCAGTCCCAGCGCGGCGCGATCCCCATCGACACCGCGTCGCCAAGCTGCAGCGACGAGCCGCAGAACCCGGCCATCAGCCGGTGGATCTCCCGGCGCAATTCGCCGTCGCCGGCTTCCGCCACGCAGTCGGCCGCGATCAGCCAATGGCCGCGGCTTTCATACAGCCTCAGGGTCGAGACCACGCCCTCGGCGGTGAAGTTTCGCACCTCGACGGGCGCGCCGGCGCCGAGCCGGGCCTTGAAGACGTAGGTCGCCATGCGCCGGGGCGCCTGGGAGGGGGCCTCCAGGCCAAGCGGCTTGAACAGCGGGGTCGGATCGACCGCCCAGATCACGATCTCGCCCGGATCGCGGCCCTTCAGCGCGGCGTGCGGGGCGACCAGCTGGGTGTCGCACACCTCGACGCCCAGGCGGACGAGGGCCTGGCGCGCGCGCATCAGGAAGGCCTGGACGCCGTCGCGGGGCGTCGACGCGGTCAGGCCCTGCAGCCGACCCCAGAGCGGGGCCGGTATGCCGTAGAGGGCGTCGGCGGTCGGGTTTGCGCGTTTCAGCGAGGCGAGGTCGGCGATGTCGGTCCCGATCGGGAAGACGCGGTCGACGCCCAGGGCCTCGGCGGCGCCGGCGTGCACCTCGTCCAGCCAGGCGCCCAGGGCCCATTGGCAGTGGTTGGACAGGGCGTGTCCGATGTCGCTGGGATAGGCGCGCAGCCGGTCGGCGAGGCTCTCGCCCTGGACCGCGCCCAGGGCCAGGTCGCGGGTGCGCAGTGCGGGGCCGGCGAAATCCCGCACATGGACGATATCGCGACCGGCCGCAGGGCTGACCGCGCCGCGATGGTTCTCATAGTCTTCGAAGGCCAGGCCATTGGCCTCCAGCAGGTCCCGGACGGGATCGCCCGGGGCGCCGAAGGCGAGCGGCGCCTCGCGGATCTCCAGGCCGTGCGACTGGCGCGGCCAGGCCTGACCCCCCAACTGCTCGTGCCGCTCGTGAAGCTCGATGTCGCGGGCGCCCAGCCGATGGGCCTCGAACGCGGCCAGGATGCCGGTGAGGCCTCCGCCGATGATCCGGACCTTGCTGGCGAAACGGTGTGGCATGAGACGCATCGGAGCACGCCTGGCGCTCCCCCTCTTTGCGCGCCAGCCTGCGCCGGGGGTTCCGAACAGTCCGTTAAGCTTAGCGGGCTGCGCGTTCGGATATCAGCGCCATGAAGGCGTCGGCGACGCGGCCGGCGCCCTGGCCGTCGCAGATCTGGGCCGAATTGGCCGCCAGGCGGGCGCGCATGGGCGCATCGTTCATCAGTCGGACCAGGGTCCGGTCGAAGGCGGCGTCGAAATCGTCGGCCCAGCCGTCAAGAACCAGGGCGGCGTCGCGGGCGGCCAGGGACAGGGCGGCGGGCCGCTGGTTCTCCGCGATCACCGTCAGCACCGAGGGCAGGCCGAGCGTGCAGGCTTCCCAGATCGTGGAGCCGGCCGCGCTGACGGCGATGTCGGCGGCGGCCATCAGGCTCGCCATGTCCGTGGTGTCCACGTGCAGGGTGAGGCGCGGATCGTGGGCGGCGATGCGGGAGAGCGACTTCAGGCTGGGCGCCTGCCCGCCCAGCACCACGTCCAGGGTCGCCGCCCCCAGGCGCGGCCGCAGGCGGTCGACCACCTTGGCGGTCAGGCCGCCCAGGTCGGTCAGGCCCAGCGCCACGAGGATCCGTCCGACCGGCCCGCCGCGCCGGTTCAGGGCCTCGGCCCGGAGCGCCGCGAACTGCGGGCGGACGGGCGCGTATTCGGGACCCAGCAGCAGGCGGGTCTGTTCGTCGACCAGCAGGGTGTAGTCCATCGGCCGGCGATCGGGGCCGGCGTCCACGACGATGTCGCCCCCCAGCGGCCGGTCGGCCAGGTCGTCGATGATCAGGGTGGGCCGGCCGTCGGCCAGCGTCTTGTGCTCGCCGCGGCCCAGGCCGTAGTGATCGAACACCACGGCGTCGAACTGCACGCCGGTCACGGTGTCGACCAGGGCCTCGGGATCCAGCGAGGTGGCGTCTTCCCGCGGAAAGTCAGGCCCGAAGACATCCAGGATCGCGCCCACCGCCGGCGAGGCGGCGAACGTGCACAGGCCTCCGCGCTCGGCCAGCGCACCGGCCAGGGTCAGGCTGCGCATCACATGGCCGCCCCCGATCTGGGGACCGGCGTTGGCGATGAACAATATGCGGGGTTCGGAGGGAATCATCGCCCGTGCATGGGACGCCGAAAAGGGCCGGTCTGGAAGAGGGCGCTATGGCGCAGCTTCGATCTGGGCCTCGATGGCGGCCTTGAAGATCACGAAGAACAGCTCCGGGTCGCCGGGATCGAGGTTTTCGACCATGCCCGAGACCCGATAGCCGCGCTTGATCAGCAGGTCGCGCATGGTCTCGTTGGACTCGTTGGTGGAGACGAACATGCGGTCGCCCTCGAATCCCACCTCGATATTGGCCATCAGGGCCGAGGCCACGCCCAGCCGGCGGTGGGCCTGGGCGGTGGCGATCCGTTCCAGGAACGGGTGGCCGAAGAACTCGCCCATGATCGCATAGCCGACCAGCTCCTCGTCGACGATCAGGACGCGGACGTCGCGGTCGTGCTCGCCGCGGATCGCGCGGCTGACATAGTCGTGCCGGCGTTCCTCGCGGTCGGCGATCGGGTCGATGTCGAGGATCGCCTTCAGGTCGGCCAGGGTGGCGGGGCGCAGTTCGACGCTCATGATCCCTTCCGTTCGTCCAGGAGGCGCAGGACCTCGGCCGCCGCGCGGTCGGTCTCGGCCAGGGGTTCGTAGGTCCAGCGGTGCAGGGCGCCCTCATAGGGGCGGGCCGCGCCCAGGCGCTCCAGATCTTCGTGGAAGCGGCGGAACTTCAGGCTTTCGCCCTCCATCTTCAGGATGAAGACCGGCTTGCCGGTGGCGGCGGCCTCGGTGGCCATATTGGCCGAGTCTTCGGTGGCCAGGATGTAGTCGGCGGCGGCCAGGAAGGCGAAGTACGGATTTTCGCCCTCGCCGTCCCAGATCACGCCCGGCAGGTGCTTGAGCCGGGCCGCCAGGATGGCGCGGGCCGGCTCGGGGGTGCGTCGCGAGAAGGTGACCATGACCGAGCCTCCCTCCTGGACGACCGGCAGCTCGATCTCGCGGGCCATGGCCGCCGCGCGTTTGGCCGAGAGGTCGTGGGCCTTGGACCTGCCGCCGATCAGCACCGCCACCCGCGGGTGGGGCAGGGGATCGGTCAGGGCTTTGAACCGGTCGGCCTCGACCGCCAGCCTGGCGGGGGTGACCCGGTGCGGCGATCCGATGATCTGCAGGACGTTGTCGCCCTGGGTGCGGTCGTGGCGGGGCGCGACCACCAGGTCGAAGGGGCTGGTGGGCATGCGCGGGTCCTGGATCTGAACCACAAGGCTCCGGCCCTTCGACCAGGCGCGCATGCGCATGGACAGCGGCAGGGTGGCGCGTCCGGCGGCGACCCAGATGTCCGGCCAGGGCGGCGCGACGCCGCTGCCGGGCGTCAGCGCCTTCAGCGGCAGGAGATTGAGGAACCAGGGCAGGCGGCCGATGCGCCCCTTCCAGCCGATGGTCCTGACCTCGATCCTGGCGTCGCGGACCCGCCCGATGGCCTCGGCCAGCCCCAGGGCCGGACCCGCATTGCCGGCGCGCCCGTCGGAAACGGCCCAGATGACGAGCGGTGCAGCCAAACGCGGATCCGATTCAGGCATGGGCCGGGGAGCGGACGCGATCACTCGCGCCGCCGCCCGTCAATGGTCTTTGCGGTCAGGCCGGAGAGAGGGTCAGACCCACTCGACCTTGAGGATCTCGTAGGCCTTCACGCCGCCGGGCGTGTTCACCTCGACCACGTCACCGGTTTCCTTGCCGATCATGGCGCGGGCGATCGGAGACGTAATGGAGACCTTGCCGGCCTTCACGTCCGCCTCGTGCTCGCCGACGATCTGGTAGCGGGCCTCGCCTTCGGTGTCCTCGTCCACCACCGAGACGGTGGCGCCGAACTTCACCTGAGTGCCCGACAACTTGGATACGTCGATGACCTGAGCGCGGGCCATCCGATCTTCGATGTCGGCGATCTGGCCTTCGATCCAGCCTTGCCGCTCCTTGGCGGCATGGTATTCGGCGTTCTCGGAGAGATCGCCGTGCTGACGCGCTTCAGCGATCGCGGCGATTACCGCCGGTCGCTCTAGGGTCTTCAAACGCTTCAAGTCTTCGTCGAGGGCTTGATAGCCCCCGGCGGTCATCGGGACTTTTTCCATAGCAGATGGGACTCGGGTTCGCCCTTGGGGTTGTGTTCCGGCCGCGGGCGCAGGCGACCGGGGGGGTAGAGGATAGAAGCCCAGGCTCGAAAACTCAAGGGGTGCAATGCAGCATAGCGCCTGCCTGGCCAGTTTTCTCCCCGGTT
>DASUIJ010000104.1:0-5914 GCA_036279815.1 Phenylobacterium sp.
GCTTGCCCGCCGCGACGGTCGCCGCCATGGTTCCGGCCTTCGGTTTAGAGGGTTGGCGATGACGACGGGACGGGTTGTGGGGATCGCGGCGGCGGCGCTGCTGATGGGCGCCGGCGGCGCGCAGGCGGCGGGCAAGCCGGCCAGGGACGCCAAGGTCTGGGCCGCGGCCGAGGCCGCGCGGCCGGCTCAGCTCGAGCTCTGGAAGCAGGTCGTCAATATCGACTCCGGCACCGGCGACGTCGAGGGCGGCCGCAAGGTCGCCGCGGTGCTGGTCGAGCAGCTGAAGGCCCTGGGCGCCGTGGTCGAGTCCGTTCCGGCGGAGGCCCCGGGCCTGCCCGAGAACACCGTCGCCACCTTCACCGGGACGGGCAAGGCGCGCATCCTGCTGATCGGCCATATCGACACCGTCTTCGGACCGGGAACGGTCGCCAAATGGCCCTTCAGCATGGAGGGTGACCGGCTGCGCGGACCGGGGGTCGGCGACGAGAAGGGCGGCGTGGTCGAAGCGGTCACGGCGTTGAAGATCCTCAAGGATCAGAGCTTCAAGAGCTATGGGAAGCTCACCTTTCTGATCGAGACCAGCGAGGAGCGGGGGTCGCCCGGCACGCGGGCGCTGATCGACCGGCTGGTGAAGTCCCACGATGTCGAGCTGAACCTCGAGCCCGGCGATCCGCCGGACGCCGTGACGGTCTGGCGCAAGGGCAGCGCCACCATCGACATCGACGTCAAGGGACGCCCGGCCCATGCCGGTGTCGCCCCCCAGGACGGCCGCAACGCCGCCACCGAGCTGGTGCATCAGCTGGCCACGGTGGAGACCTTCCCGCACTCCGGCGACGGGCTGACCGTCAACCTGACGATCATCCAGGCCGGCAGCCGCTACAACATCATCCCCGAGGACGCCCGCGCTCAGATCAACGTGCGCATCCGCGAGAAAGCCGACCTCGACAGGGTGCAGGCCGCCTTCGAGCAGAGCGCCATGACCACGGTCATCCCCGACACCAAGGTGACGGTGAGCCGCGAGACCTCGTTCCCGCCCCTGCCCAACAATCCCTCGACCGACGCCCTGGCCGCGCGGGCCAAGGCGATCTACGCGCCGCTGGGCCTGACCCTGGGCTTCGGAGGAAATGGCGGCGCGTCCGAATCGGCGCTGTCGCACGAGGCCGGCACCCCCGCCCTCGACGGCCTGGGACCGGTGGGCGGCGACTTCCATTCCGACAAGGAGTGGGTGGACCTGAAGTCGGTGACGCCCCGGCTCTACCTGTTGACCAAGCTGATCATGGAACTGAGCGTCAATCCGCCAAAACCCGCGAGATGACATCGGATTGACACATAGGGAGGGTTAACGGTGACGCACGCATTGGTCGCAATGCGTGTGTCGCGAGGTGTTCGACTTGAATTCCCCAGGTTCGGTTTCTCGTAGGAACACAAGCAGCTTGGACATGCTGGACCGGCGCAATCGCGAGTTGCGGTACGTCTGGGCTGTGACCCTGGTGGCGGCCGCCTTCCTGGCGCGCTTCATCCTGCAGCCCCTGTTCGGCCCCACCCATATCTACACGGCCTTCTATCCCGTGGTGCTGATCGCCGCCTATGGCCTGGGCGCCCGCCCGGCGATCCTGGCGACCGCCCTGTCGGCGGCCATCGCCTATTGGTGCTTCGCCCCGCCGCCCTTCGATTGGAAGCTGGACGCCGAGAGCGGCGCGGGCCTCGCCGTCTTCGTCGGCGTTTCGACCGTCGCCATCTACCTGGTCACCGGCCTGATGCGGATGGCCGACGTACGGGTCGCCGCCACGGCGCGCTAGCCGTCCAGCTTGTCCGGCTTGAGGTTGAGCACCCCGCGGCGCTCCAGTTCCCCCAGCATCTGATCGATCTGGCTGCGCAGTTCGAGCATGCCTTCCGTGCTGAGGATGAGGAAGCCGGACTTGATCATCTGAGACTGACCGGCTTCGTCCGCGACGCTGGCGGCCAGGGCCACCCGGAAGGTGCCGGCCTGGAAGCCCAGTCCGGCCACCTTGTCGCCGAAGATCATCGGCAGGTCGAACTCGGGGAGGCCGGGGGGGCTGGACATGGACCGATGCTCGCATGATTCCCCAGGGCCGACCCTGGCGGACCCGGCCTTGGCGGGTTTAGATGACCGGAAAAGGGAGCGCTCCATGCCCAGGTTCCAGGTCAGGCCGCTGACGCCCACGATCGGCGCCGTCGTCGAGGGGGTCGATCTCGCCCACCGGCTGGACGACGAGCAGCTGGCGGAGATCCGCTCGGCGCTGCTCACCCACCAGGTGATCTTCTTCGAGGACCAGCACATCACCCCGGTGCAGCATCGCGACTTCGCGGCGCGGTTCGGCGCCCTGCACACCCACCCGCTATATCCGGGGGTGCCCGAGGCGCCCGAGCTGTTCATCCTGGACAACCACGCGGACAATCCGACCGACAACGACAGCTGGCACACCGACGTCACGTTCATCGAGACCCCGCCCATGGCCTCGATCCTCTACGCCAGGCATCTGCCGCCCACCGGCGGCGATACGATCTGGTCGAACATGAGAGCCGCCTACGAGGCGCTGTCGCCGGCGTTCCGCGAGTTCCTGTCCGGCCTGGATGCGGTGCACGACTTCGCCCGCGGCTTCCCGCAGCGGGGGATCGTCGCCAAGGGGGCCGGGGCGGACAAGCACGCCAAGGCCATGGAGGACCATCCGCCGGTTCTGCATCCGGTGGTGCGCACCCATCCGGAAACCGGGGAGGACGGCCTGTTCGTGAACTTCGGCTTCACCGAGCGGATCAAGGGCCTGCGGCGCAAGGAGAGCGATGCGATCCTGAACATGCTGTTCGAGCACATCCAGAAGCCGGAGTTCCTGGTTCGCTGGCGCTGGAGCGAGAACGCGGTGGCGTTCTGGGACAACCGGGTGACCCAGCACTACGCGGTCAACGACTACCTGCCGCATCGCCGGATCATGAACCGGGCCACCGTGCTGGGCGACAGGCCCTATCACCGCTCCCGGGCGCCCCAGGGCCTGAAGACCGCCGCCGAGTAGCGGGGCCGGACCGAGGGTCCGCCCCAGGAGCCGGGCGCAAAGAAAACGCCGCCGACCCGGAGGTCGACGGCGTCTCTTTATAGTCTGATCGGTGGATCGCTTAGGCGGCGAGGGCCACGCGGCGACGCGAGCGCATCACCATGCCGACCGCACCGAAGCCCATGATCATCATCGCCCAGGTGGCCGGTTCCGGCACGCCGATGACGAAGCCTTGGCTACGACCGTTGTCCGACAGCAACACGTAGGCGTTGCCATGCAGGCTCGGGGCCAGGCCGACGTAGGACTGGAGGTAGCTGTCGATCGAAGGCGTATCGCCGGTCACGCTGAAGGCCGGATATTCGATCGCCCAGATCGCGCCTTGGATGCCGGCCAGCTTGTTGGCCAGGTCGGGAGCGCCGATCTTGATGAGGTTGGAGCCGTAGGCGGCCAGGCCAAAGATCTGGTCGATCTGGACTTGGCTCAGCAGGTTGCCATGACCGTCATTGGTCAGGGCGTCGATGTGATACTGGCTCGGAACCGCGACGGCCTTGAACAGGTCGATGCAGAACGCCCAGGCTTCGAAAGTCGGGACACCCGGACCAATACCGAAGTTGTAGACGAGCTTCAGAGCCGTAGAGTCCGGATTCTTGAAGATGCCGGGGCCGGTGACGGTGACCTTACCAGCGCCGAATTCCGTGACATCTTGAACATAGACTTCCACTGCGGCCGAAGCATGAGTAGCGGCCGCCGTGGTCAGCGCGAAAGCTGTCGCGCAAAGCAGGTTTCGAACAAAAGACATTTCCCAAATCCCCTATGACCGAACCCCAGACAGAAACACCATCGGAGACCGGATCGCTGAAGTCACCCCATCCATACGGGCTACGCTACTTACCGTCTAACGCTGTCACCCTGAACGTGCAAGTTAACCACCAGATTCACCCAGTAGGAGACTTGTGCGCGCAGAAAGCGTTGTCCCAGCGGCTGAGGGTTACCTTAACGCCGGTCTACCGGGCGGTCTACGGTGAAATGTGTAATATGAAAGACGATTTCGACCAGATTCCCTCATGAATGCGGTTTTCGTCATTCATGATGAACGGAAAGGCGCCCTGCGGTCGCTCGCGCCCACAACCTAACCTTGATGCTGAATAAAATGGCGCGCCGTTACTCGCCTCGTTGAGGCGAATTAGGACTTCGAAAGCTTACAACGGATTCACACGAAAGAGGTTCCCGGCCCGCGCTCAGAACGTGAGCCCGTGGCGCTCCGGCACAGGGCACAACCGGCGGTCGGCCCTCCAGAGCACGTCGTCCCGGCCGCAGGAGCGGGCGAGTTCCATGGTCTTCTCGCGGTCGCCGATCAGCAGCGGATCCCGCGCCGCCGGGATGGGCGGGGTGCACGATCACCCCGTCCGCATCCGCCATCGGCGTCTTCACCCCAGGAGACCCTTCAGGCGGTACAGGGCCGCCATGGCCTCGCGCGGGCTCATGCCGTCGGGATCGAGCTCGGCCACCGCCTGCTCCACCTCGCTGGGGCCGTGCCGTTCGGCGAGGCCGGGAGCCGTGGCGGCGAAGAGCGGCAGGTCGTCCAGGTGCGCCGGGGCCCCGGCTTCCCGCTCCAGGCGCTCCAGCACCTCGCGGGCGCGAATCACCACGGCGGGCGGCACGCCGGCCAGCTTGGCGACCTGCACGCCGTAGGAGCGGTCCGCCGGACCCGGCCCGGCCTCATGCAGGAAGATGAGGTCGCCGTTCCATTCCTTGGCCCTGAGCGAAAGGTTGGCGACGTGGGCGAGACGCCCCTCGAGCACGGCCAGCTCATGATAGTGGGTGGCGAACAGGCCCCGGCAGCGATTGGTCTCGTGCAGCGCCTCGGCGCAGGCCCAGGCGATGGCCAGGCCGTCATAGGTGGCGGTGCCGCGGCCGATCTCGTCGAGGATCACCAGGGACCGCGGCGTGGCCTGGGTGAGGATGGCGGCGGTCTCCACCATCTCGGCCATGAAGGTCGAACGGCCCCGGGCCAGGTCGTCGCCGGCCCCCACGCGGCTGAACAGGCGGTCGACCACGCCCAGCCTCAGGCGCCGTGCGGGCACGAAGCAGCCGGCCTGGGCGAGGACCGCCAGCAGAGCGTTCTGGCGCAGGAAGGTCGACTTGCCGGCCATGTTGGGGCCGGTGACGATGGCCAGCCTTGGGCCGACCACGCCCTGCCCGTCCAGGCGGCAGTCGTTGGGGGTGAAGGCCTCGCCGGCGCGCCTGACCGCCGCCTCCACCACCGGGTGGCGGGCGGACTCGGCCTCGAAGGCCGTGGACCGGTCGATGACCGGACGGCTCGCGCCCACATCCTCCGCCCATTCGGCGAGGCCGGAAGCCACGTCCAGCCGCGCGGCGCCCTCGGCGGCGGCCTGGATCGCCTGGGCGACCTCGCGCGCGGCCTCGCGCCAGGCCTCGAAGGTCGAGAGTTCGATGGCGAGCGCCCGCTCGGCCGCCTGGGCGATCCTGGCGTCCAGCTCGGCCAGCTCCACCGTGGTGAAGCGCACCTGATTGGCCAGGGTCTGGCGGTGGATGAAGGTAGCGTTCAGCGGCGCGGCCATCAGCGGCTCGGCGGCCTTGGCCGTGGTCTCGACGAAATAGCCCAGCACGGCGTTGTGGCGGACCTTCAGCGCCACCCCGCTGTCCGACTGCAGGCGGCTCTCCAGCGCCAGGATCACCCGGCGGCTGTCGTCGCGCAGCGCCCGGGCCTGGTCGAGCTCGGCGCGGACGCCCTGGGCCACGAAGCCGCCGTCGCGGGCCTGCAGCGGCAGGTCGGCGCCCAGGCCCTCGTCCAGCAGGCGGCGGAACTCGGCAAGGCGCGGATGGCGGGCGCTGTCGAGGGCCGCGGCGGCGCTCAGAATCTCGGGCGGCGGCGCGGGCTCCAG
>DASUIJ010000105.1:0-2192 GCA_036279815.1 Phenylobacterium sp.
TGTCGGAGGTGTTCGAGCTGCACGACCGGGCGCAGGTCGAGGTCTTCGCCTATTATTGCGGGGTCCCGTCGTCGGACGCGGTGAACGCCCGGATCAAGGGCGCCGTGGAGCACTGGGTCGACATCTCGGGCCTGACCGACGACCAGGCCGCGGCGCGGATCGCGGCGGATGGCGTCGACATCCTGGTGGACGTCAACGGCCATACGCGCAGCGCCCGGACGGGCGTGTTCGCGCGCCGGCCGGCTCCGATCCAGGTGAACTGGCTCGGCTATCCAGGGACCATGGGCAGCCCCTATCACCAGTTCATGGTGGCCGACGACTGGATCGTGCCGCCGGAGTTCGAGCTCTATTATTCCGAGAAGGTCCTGCGGCTGCCCTGCTACCAGCCCAACGACCGCAAGCGCATCGTGGCGGCCCAGCGGCCCACCCGCGCCGAGGCCGGGCTGCCGGACGACGCCCTGGTGTTCTGCTGCTTCAACGCGTCCCACAAGATCACCCTTTTCACCTTCGACCGCTGGATGGAGATCCTGACGCGGGTGGAGGGCAGCGTGCTGTGGCTGCTCGCCAGCGGCGAGGACACCCATGCGCGGCTGCTCGCCCATGCCGAACGGGCCGGCGTGGCGGCGGAGCGGATCATCTTCGCGCCGAAGATGCAGAACGCCCTGCATCTGGCCCGCTACCCGCTGGCCGACCTGTCGCTGGACTCCGTGCCCTACGGCGCCCACACCACGGCCTCCGACGCGCTCTGGATGGGCGTGCCGGTTCTGACGCTCTCCGGCCGCAGCTTCGCCTCGCGGGTCTGCGGCAGCCTGGTCCGGGCGGCCGGTCTGGCCGAGCTGGCCTGCGTCGACCCGCAGGACTTCGTGGAACGGGCGGTGGCGCTGGGATCCGACCGGACTGCGATCGCGGCGCTGAAAGCCCGCCTGGAGGCGAACCGGGGCAGCTGCGACCTCTTCAACATGGAGAAGCTGGTCGCGAGTCTGGAGGGCCTCTACCGCCGGATGGCCGAGGACCACCGGCTGGGCGCCTTGCCGCGGCCGGACCTGTCGAACCTCGGCGACTATCTCGAGGTCGGGACGGGGCTGGACCACGAGGGCCGGGAAATGCTGGCCCGCGCCGACTATCATGACGCCTATCGCCAGGGTCTGGCCCGGCGGCACGACATCCGGCCGATCCGGTCGGACCGGCGAGTCTGGACCGAGGCCGACATCGCGCAGGCGGACCTGGGCCTCGCCGTCGCCCTGGTCGAGACTCCCCGCCCGCTGGCGGCTCCGGCCGCCTCGGAAGATCCCTTCGACGTGGCCATGACGGCGCTGATCGCGCGCAATCCCAAGGCGTTCTTCGTTCAGGTAGGCGGATTCGACGGGGTGAGCTTCGACCCCCTTCGGCCCCACGTGGTGGCCGGGAACCTGTCGGGGGTGATCGCCGAGCCGATCCCGCAGTATTTCGAGAAGCTGCAGGCGCTCTATGCCGGCTCAAGCCGGGTGACGCCGGTGAACTGCGCGATCTCCGACGCCGACGGGGAGCGGACGATCTGGAAGTTCAACCCCGAGGCGGTGGAGCGCGGCCTGTTGCCCCCGCATTTCGCCGGGATCAGCTCGTTCCTGATGGAGGACCTGCTGAAGGAGACCGGGGTCCTGGGCCGTTCCAGCCCCAACGCGGAAACCACGGAGGCGCTGCGCACCCTGGTGCAGCCGGTGAGCGTGCCCTGCCTGACCCTCGAGACGCTGCTGACCCAGCGGGGCGTCGATCAGGTCGACATCCTTCAGATCGACACCGAAGGCTACGACTACGAAATCCTGAAGCTGTTCGATTTCAATCGCTTCCGGCCTTCGGTGGTCCACTATGAGCACCAGCATCTGAACGCCGAGGACACCGCGGCGGCCGAGGCCCTGCTGCGATCGCACGGCTATCGGGTCAGCCGGCAGACCTTCGACACCACCGCCGTGATGGACGCTCCCGCGGTCTCCCTCGAGGCCGACGGCCTGCGCGCCCTGGCGCTGGGGCTGGGCGCGGAGGGGCGCGCCGCCGACGCCCTGCTGTTGCTGGAGCATCTGAATGCGCTGAGGCCATCCGACCCCGAGACCCTGCGCGGCCTGGTGCGGGCGCTGGGCCAGGAAGGCCGGACCCTCGAGGCGCTGGCCAAGCTCTCCGCCCTGAAGCTCGCACTCGGCGATCCCGAAGCGGTAATC
>DASUIJ010000106.1:0-9081 GCA_036279815.1 Phenylobacterium sp.
CGGGATGTCCCGCAGATAGCGGTCGATCTTCAGCGCCTCTTCCGCCAGGTGCTGCAGCTCCGGCGGCGCGCCGGGAGTCTCCTCGATCATCTGGGCCAGGCGGCGCGCGATGGTCAGCAGGTGCGGCGACGAGGCGATCAGCCGGGCCTGGTACTCGATCTTGTGCGGATCGCGGTCGTATTCGGCGCCCGGCGTGCGCCAGCCGCCCCAGTCGTTGGCGTCGGTGACCACCACGGGGTAGCTGCCGGGGAAGGGGTGGTGGCGGCAATTCTCGGGCGCCTGCCACTTGTTGCGGGCCCGCAGCAGCCGCCAGCGCGGCCCCGCCTCGGTCCCGTCTTCGGCGTCCTGTTCGGGGCGCAGCTCATGGGCCTGGAAGTCGCGGCCCATGCCCACGTCGTATGACACCCGGATGGGTTCGTTGAAGCCCTTGGCCCAGACCGGAACGATCTTGTCGACCGTCGCCCAGGCGCCCACGCTCTCGACCCAGACGCGCTGGTTCTTCTGGAATATCGCCTTGGCCATTCGTCCGGTCTCCGACCCACCCACCGACCGCCCATAAGACCCTGAAATTCTTGACGCGAGGTCAATCTTTTCTCCCCCCACGTCAGGCGCGTATGGTCGCCGGCAACAATCGTTCTTGGACCGGCCGCAGTGTCGGGGATGGGTGGAAATGAACTTTGATTTCTCGGACGATCAGAAATTCCTGAAGGGCGAGGCGCGCAAGTTCCTTGACGCCAATTGCCCGACCTCGCGGGTGCGCAAGGTCCTGGACGACGACGCCCAGGGCTATGACGCCGAGCTCTGGAAGGCCGTGGCCGGCCAGGGCTGGCTGGGCGCCGCGATCCCGGAGGAGCATGGCGGGCTTGGCCTGGGCCATCTCGAGCTCTGCGTGATCGCCGAGGAACTTGGCCGCGTGGTCGCCCCGATCCCCTTCGCGTCCACGGTCTATGTCCTGGCCGAAGCGGTAATGGCCGCCGGCGACGCCGGCCAGAAGGCCCACTACCTGCCCAAGATCGCCGCCGGCGAGATCATCGGCTGCCTGGCGACCTCGGAGGGGCCGGGCGTGGTCAACACCGCGAACCTCCAGGCGAGCGTCGATGGCGGCAAGCTGACCGGAACCAAGATCCCGGTCACCGACGGCGGCATCGCCGACGTGGCCCTGGTGCTGGCCAAGGAGGGCGGCAAGCCCGGCCTGTTCCTGGTCGACCTCAAGGGCGCGGGGGTCACCCGCGAGCCGCTGAAGACGCTGGATCCCACCCGCGACGCGGCCAAGCTGACCTTCGCCGGTGCGGCGGCCACCCGGCTGGGCGGCGCGGGCGAGGGCCTCGACCTGTTGGAACAGGTCCTCGACCGGGCGGCGATCCTGCTGGCGTTCGAGCAGTGCGGCGGCGCCGACCGCAGCCTGGAGATGGCCAAGGAATATGCGCTCGAGCGCTACGCCTTCGGCCGCACGATCGCCAGCTATCAGGCGATCAAGCACAAGCTTGCCGACATGTACGTGAAGAACGAGCTCGCCCGCTCCAACGCCTATTACGGAGCCTGGGCGCTGAACACCAACGCTCCGGAAATGCCGGTGGCCGCCAGCGCCGCCCGCATCGCGGCCTCGGAAGCCTTCTGGTTCGCGTCCAAGGAAAACATCCAGACCCACGGGGGCATCGGCTTCACCTGGGAAATGGACTGCCACCTCTACTATCGGCGCTCGCGCCAGCTCAGCCTGGTGGCCGGCGCGCCCCGGGTCTGGAAGGAACGCCTCGTCAGCCACCTCGAACGCCGCAACGCGGCGGCCTGAGCCGGAGATAGATCATGGACTTCAACGACAGCCCCGAAGAAGCCGCCTATCGCCAGCAGGTCCGCGACTGGCTGGAGGCCAACGCGCCCAAGCAGCATGTGAGCGGTTCGGACCCCGAAGGCGGCGATAACCTCGTCCCCGCCAAGGCCTGGCAGGCCAGGAAGGCCGCGGCCGGATACGCCTGCATCACCTGGCCCAAGGAGTGGGGCGGACAGGGCGGAACCCCGATCCAGAATGTGATCTTCGGCCAGGAAGAGGCTCGGTATCCGATCCCGGGCAACCCCTTCCAGATCGGCCTGGGCATGTGCGTGCCGACGGTGATGAACTTCGCCGACCAGGCCACCAAGGAGCGCTTCGCGGGCCCCGCCATCCGCGGCGAGGAGATCTGGTGCCAGCTGTTCTCCGAGCCTTCGGGCGGTTCGGACGTGGCCTCGGCGCGGACCAAGGCGGTGCGGGCGCCGGACGGGTCCGGCGACTGGCTGATCTCGGGGCAGAAGGTGTGGACGACGGGAGCTCAGTTCTCGGACTTCGGCATCGTGATCTGCCGCACCAACCCCGACGTGCCCAAGCACAAGGGCTTGACCATGTTCTGGCTCGACATGAAGTCGCCGGGCGTTGAGGTGAAGCCGATCCATCAGATGTCGGGCGGCTCGGGCTTCAACGAGGTGTTCTTCACCGACGTGCGGGTCAAGGACAGCCAGCGCCTGGGCGCCGAGGGCGATGGCTGGAAGGTCAGCCTCGTCACCCTGATGAACGAGCGCCTGGCCGTGGGCGGAGCCTCGGGCATGGGCTGGGCCCAGTTCATGGAGGCCGCACGCAACACGCCCGGGATCGACGGCGGCGCGGCCATCAAGGACAGCGCCCTGCGGGACAAGCTGGCCGACTGGTATGTCCAGGCCGAGGGCCTGAAGCATACCCGCAACCGGACCATGACCGCCCTGTCGCGGGGCCAGACGCCCGGACCGGAAAGCTCGATCGGCAAGATCGTCTCCGCCCTGCAGATGCAGGACCTGGCCAATACGGCCCTGGAGATGCTGGACCAGTACGGGATCATCAACGATCCGGAGCTGTCGCCGCAGCATGCGGGCTTCCAGAACTCGCTGATGTTCGCGCCGGGGCTGCGCATCGCCGGGGGCACCGACGAGATCCTGAAGAACATCATCGCCGAACGCGTCCTTGGCCTGCCCGGCGACATCCGGGTCGACAAGGATGTGGCCTTCAAGGACATGCCGACGGGTCGCTGACCCGCCGGCCCGCCTGGGCGTGGGACCGAGAGTCATCCTGGTCGGCGGATCTTCGAACGCCGGCAAGTCGACCGTCGCCGCCTGCCTGGCGGCCCGGCTGGGCTGGGCGCATGTCTCCACCGACAGCCTGGCGCGCCACCCCGGCCGTCCATGGCGGCCGAACCCCATGGAGGTCCCGCCGCACGTGGCGGAGCATTATCTGGGCCTGACGGACGACGAGCTTCTGGCCTCGGTGCTCGGCCACTACCGGAACATGTGGCCGTTGGTCGAGGAGCTGGTGCGCAGGCACGCCGGCGACGCCTCGACCGAACGGCTGGTGCTGGAGGGCTCGGCCCTTTGGCCGGAGCTGGTCGCCGCGCTGACCGCGCCGCAGGTCTCCGCGGTCTGGCTGACCGCCGACGAGTCGGTGTTCGAAACCCGCATCCTGCGCGGCAGCGGCTACGACGAGGCGGACGACCGCGGGCGCGCGATGATCGCAAAATTCCTCGAGCGGACCCGCAGGTTCGACCGGGCGATGAGGGAAGACCTGGCCCGGCTCGGCCTGCCTCAGGTCGAGGTCGGGGACGGGATCAGCCCGGACGAGGTAGCGAACCTGTGCCTCGCCGCCATGACGCCGGTGTCGGTCAGCTAGGCCCGGAGCGCCATGGGCTCGTTGCGCGGCGACCCGGCCACCAGTTCGCCGTAGAGACGGGTCAGGCCCTCGAATGTGGTGTCCCAGCCATGGCGCTGCTCGGCGCGTCGGCGCGCGGCGCGGCTGATCGCGGCCACGTCCCGCGCGAACAGAGCCTCGATGGCCTCGGCCAGGCCCTGCGGATCGACGGTGGCGGCCCGCTGGCCCACTTCCTCGTCGATCATCTCGGAGACCCCGCCCTTGGAGGGGCCCACCACCGGCAGGCCGGCCGCCAGCGCTTCGAGCACCACCAGGCCGAAAGGCTCGTTCTCGTTAGCGTGGACGCAGGCGTCGCAGCTGGCGATCAGGCCGGCCAGGGTCTTGGGGTCGTGCTCATAGTCGAGGCTGATCACCCGGGGCGAGAGGCGGATGTCCTTGCCCGCGCCCACCAGCAGCAGGTGGTAGGGCTCGCCAAGCCGCTCGACGGCGCAGACGATGGAATCGATGTTCTTCTCGCGGGCCGGCCGGCCCGCGAACACCAGGATGCGGGCGTCCGAGGGCAGGTGCAGGCGCTTGCGCAGGCCTTCCGGATCGGCGCGGCTGGGGTGGAACAGCTCGGTGTCGACGCCGAGGCGCTGGACGGAGACCCTTTCGACCCCGGCCTCGGCGAGCCGCATGGCGATGTGCCGGCTGGGGGCGACCACCCGGTCGAAACGGCGGTAGACCTCGGCCCAGCGTTTCATGGCCGGCCCCTCGGCCCAATCGCCCAGGTGCAGGGCGGCCAGCGCCGCCGCGTCGGTGTGGCAGAAGCCGACCACCGGGACGCCCAGCGCCTCGCCGGTGTCGAGGGCGGCATGGCCGGGTACGAAGATGTCGCCGGCCTCGATGATGTCGGGCTCCAGCATCCGAAGCACCGTCTCCCACTTGGCGGAGCTTGCCGGCATGCGATAGCCGTCGCCGAAGGGCAGGCGGGCGGCGGCGACGGTGACGACGCCCGCGGCCTCCAGGCCGGTGGTCGCGCCGGGCACCACGAGGGTGTGGCGCAGGTCGGGGCGGCGGCGGGCGATCCAGTCACGCTTGGCGTTGAGGTAGCGCTTCACCCCGCCGGAGCGCGGCGCATACATCATGGTCGTGTCGATCAGGTGGAACCCGACACGGCCCGGCGCTCCGAAGTGCGGCGCTTCTGCCGGGTCCAGCCTGATCAGATTGGGCTGGCCCGGATCGTTGAGATCGAACACCCCGACACCTTTGCGTTGGAACCTTGCTGGGTCTCCAACGTCCAAAAGTCGTCGAAGGTTGCGGCGAAGGGTTCGCTTCATTCGTTGACGGACTTGCCCTCTCCCGCGGCCCGGACCAGCTGGACAAATTCGGCGCGCAGGCCGAACGGATCCTGGCCCCGCGCCCCCTGGGCCAGGCCCGCGATCTCGCTCCACCCGAAGCGATCGGAAACCCAGGGATCATGGCGCAGCTTCTGCCCAAATCCCGCGACCGCCAAGGCCCAACGCGCCGGCTCGGGCGCGGATTCCACGCGGTCGTGGACGTCGGCGGCTCCGATCGGCCGCTCGATCAGCTTCGAGGCGTCGCGGCCGGGCAGCTTGTAGCGGATCTTCAGATAGGCGAGCTCGCTTCCGGCGGTCCGCGGCGGCCTGGCGGCAGTACCGCCGTATCGCAGGGGATCGCTGGAGGGCCGCGCGCCCGCAGGCGTGATCTCATAGAGCGCGGTCACCGACGCGCCCGATCCCACCTCCCCGGCGTCGACCTTGTCGTTGTTGAAGTCCTCCCGGTTGAGCAGTCGCGTCTCGTATCCGATCAATCGGTACTCCGAGACCCGGGCGGGGTTGAACTCCACCTGGATCTTCACGTCGTCGGCGATGGGGAAGAGCGAGCCCGAGAAGTCGTCGCGGAAGGACTTGCGGGCCTCGGACAGGGTGTCGATGTATCCGGCGGTCCCGTTGCCGTTCTGGGCCAGGGCCTGCATCAGGGTGTCGTTGTAGTTGCCGCCGCCGAAGCCGTAGACGGAGAGATAGACGCCGGTCCGGCGCTTCTCGGCGACGAAATCCTTCAGCTTGGCGGGGTCGGCGACCCCGACGTTGAAATCGCCGTCGGTCATCAGGATTACGCGGTTGACCGCCCGGGAGTCGAAGTTCTGGCCGGCCAGGGCGTAGGCCAGGGCCAGGCCCTCTCCGCCGGCGGTGGAGCCGCCGGACGACAGGGCGCCCAGGGCGCAGCGCATCTTCAGCTTCTGGTCGCCCGAGGTGGAGCCCAGCACCGCGCCGGCCGAGCCCGCATAGGCGACCATGGCCACCCGGTCCTGCGGGCGGAGCTGGTCGATCAGCAGGTTCAGCGCCTTCTTGGCCAGGGGCAGCCGGTCCTCCCCCGACATGGAGCCGGAGGTGTCGATCAGGAACACCAGGTTCAGGGGCGGCTGCCGCGCACGCGGAATGTCGTAGCCTTGCAGGCCGATCTGGACGATCTGGCGGTCCGCCGACCAGGGCGACGGGGTGACAGCCACGAAGGGTTTGAAGGGCGTCGCCGGATCGTTCGGCCGTTCGTAGCCGTAGTCGAAGTAGTTGATCAGCTCCTCCACGCGCACCGCGTCCGTGGGCGGCCGGACGCCGTCCTGAAGCATCCGGCGGACATTGGCGTAGGCGGCGGTGTCCACATCCACCGAGAAGGTCGAGACCGGCTCCTCGGCGGTCCGCTTGATGGGGTTCATCTGGGCGTGGGGATAGCGCTCGGTCTCGATGTCGCCGGCCATCCGGGTGGCGCCCGGCCTGGAGAGCCTGGACCCGGTGACGGTCGTCTGGCCGGCCATGGTCGGCGGCTTGGCTTCGCCGATCCGGTGCTGGACCGAGGGAACCGGCAGAGGCCCAATCCGCGGCGGGTTCGCCATGGGGCCGGGCGGCGGCGACGGCATGGGAGCCGGCGCATAGGCCGGCGGCCGGGATGGCCGGAAACGGCGGTCGTCCCGGTCGGAGACGTTGAAGCCCAGCGCCTCGCAGGCCTGGGCGGTCGGCGTTCCGTCGCGCACCGGTGCGGGGGCGGCGAAGGATGGGATGGGCGTGCTCGCCGCCGTGGCGAGGCAAAGCGCGACGCGGCTCAGGCCGTGGACAATTCGCATGCTACCGTTCCTCCCTCTGGCCTCCCCAGGTTGAAGTCTGGCGCGGACTATCGGGCGGAATAGCGACGCTTGCGCGTTGCCGGCGAGGCGTCGTCGTGACGCCGGGGTGGCATTCTCCCCTGTGACGGGAGGAGAGGGAGATAAGGCTCAGCGCGGCGGCGGGTCGTAGGCCCCGGCGATCTCAGGGCGAAGGCTGACCGAGGCGGGGAACGTGGGGTTCCGCCGTGCGTGGGTCGCCTGTTCGAAGGCGTAGCCCAGGGAGAGCAGCCGGGCTTCGGACCAGGCCGGGCCCATGAAGGAGATTCCCACCGGTAGCCCGGAGACATGGCCCATGGGAACCGTCAGGTGCGGATAGCCGGACACCGCCGCCAGCATGGAGGGCGGGCCGAAGCTGCGACCGCCGTTGACCGGGTCGTCGGCGCCGGCGGGGCCGGACCAGGCGACCAGGGCGACCACGTCGTTCTCCTTGAGCATGCGGTCGACGCCCTCGGGGCCGGCCAGGCGGCGCGCGGTTTCCCTGGCCTTCAGATAGGCAGGGTCGTCGAGGCCGGGGCCGGCTTCGCTGGCCTGGAAGGTTTCCTGGCCGAACAGGGCCAGTTCGCGCGGCTCGGCGGCGTTGAAGGCGATCAGGTCGGCCAGGGTGCGGCTCTGCACCTGGGCGGGATTCGTACCGGCCAGATAGGCGTTGATCCCGGCCTTGAACTCCGTGCGCAGGATGACGGATTCCGCCGCGCTGATCGCGGCGAGGCCCGACGGCTTGATCTCCACGGGGATCGCGCCTGCAGCCTTGAGGGCGGCCAGGGCCTCCTCGAACACCGCGTCGGCCTGGGGCGATCGGCCGGCGGAGATCCGCAGGACGCCGATGCGCGCGCCTTTAAGCGCGTTGGCGTCCAGCGCCTTGAGGTAGTCGGTCTTGTGGGCGTCGGCCTCGGCGGTGGCGGGATCGGCCGGATCGGAGCCGGCGATGGCGGTGAGGATCGCCGCGGCGTCGGCGACGTTGCGGGTCATCGGCCCCGCGGTGTCCTGGGTGACGGAGATCGGCACGATGTGGGTGCGCGAAACCAGGCCGACGGTGGGCTTCAGGCCGACCAGGCCGTTGAGGGCGGCGGGGCAGGTGATGGAGCCGTCGGTCTCGGTGCCGATGCCGCCCCCGGCGAACCCGGCGGCGATCGCCGCCCCGGTCCCGGCGCTGGATCCGCAGGCGCCGCGATCCAGGGCGTAGGGATTGCGGACCAGGCCTCCCACGGCGCTCCAGCCGCTGATCGAGCGCGTCGAGCGATAGTTGGCCCATTCCGAGAGGTTGGTCTTGCCGAGGATCACCGCCCCGGCGTCGGTGAGCCGCCGGACCAGGGGCGCGTCGCGATTGGTGACGTTGTCCTTCAGGGCCAGGGAGCCGGCCGTGGTGGCGACGCCGCCGGCGAACTCGATGTTGTCCTTGATCAGGATCGGCACGCCGTGGAGCGGGCCGCGAACCTTGCCCGCGCTCCGCTCGGCGTCGAGCGCGCGGGCGTCGGCCAGGGCGTGGGGATTCAGGGCGATGATGCTGTTGAGCCTTGGGCCCTTGCGGTCGAGGGCCTCGATGCGGGCAAGGTAGGCCCTGGTGAGGCTCTGGGAGCTGACCCTTCCCGAGGTCATCGCCGCCTGCAGGTCGGAGATCGAGCCGAAGGCCAGATCGTCAGCGGCCTGGGCGAAGCCTGCGGTCAGCGCCATGATCAGGCCCATCCACAACCCTGTCACCCGCCTCATGCCGCCCCTCCCGCGCCCCTGGAAAGCGGCATAGGAGGGCGCCCGGCGCGAATTGGCTAGGTCCGCCCGCGTCCGGACATGACGAGGGCCGCGCCCTCGGGAAGCGCGGCCCTGCCTTCTGCATCCCGCGCCCTGTACAGAAGGCGCAGGTCACAAACCGATCTAGCTCTTGAGCGTGTCGCGGGCGGCGCTCTTGAGGTCGCCGACGTTCTTCTGGACCTTGCCGACCATCTTTTCGGCGACGCCCTCGGCCTGAAGGCGTTCGTCGCCCGTGGCCTTGCCGGTGGCTTCCTTGATGGAGCCCGCGACTTCCTTGACCGAGCCCTTGATGGTGTCCTTGTGCATGTCACTTATCCTTGAACTGGCCGAGGCGAGGGGAGGTCGCCTCCGGGTGACATACGCGCGAGCGCATGAGTTCGTTCCCGCCGCTCGTCGCTCCGGAAATCCGCCCTGGCGTCCGAGCCGCGCCAGGTCAGAATCCGTGGCGGACCAGCCAGTCCTCCACCACGGACACGGCCTTGGGCAGGAGGTCGCGGCGCTCGGTGTAGTAATGGTCGGCGCCTTCGATCTG
>DASUIJ010000107.1:0-3757 GCA_036279815.1 Phenylobacterium sp.
GGCGCCCCAAGTCCGAGGGCGACCCCGCCGTGCACATCACCGGCCGACTGATGCTGAAGCTCGCCCCGCTGGGCGTCCTGACCGGCCTCGCCGCAGGTTTCTTCGGGATCGGCGGCGGCTTCCTGATCGTCCCGGGGCTGATGGCGGCCACAGGCATGACCCTGGCCAACGCGGCGGCGTCATCGCTGGTCTCGGTGTCCCTGTTCGGCGCGGCGACGTCCCTGAACTACGCCGCTTCCGGGCTTGTGGACTGGCCCATTGCGGGGCTCTTCATCCTCGGCGGCCTGGCCGGCGGCCTTGTTGGCGTTCGGGGCGCGGGCCTGCTGGCCGGCCGCGCCCTGCTGGCGCGGCGGCTGTTCGCGGGCCTCGTCCTGGTGGTGGCGGCCTATGTGGCCTGGAGGGCGACGGTCGGATGATCGGCGTGGACGTTCCCTGGGTCGGGCGATGAGCCTGCTGGAGCCCCGTCGGGGCGCCGGCCACTCGATCGTCGCGCGCCATCCGAAGGTCTTCCTCGGGATCGCGGCGGTCGTCGGCCTGCTGGTCTCGGTGCTGCTGCGCGACGCCGACCAGGATCGGCAGGTCGTCGCGCCGTCGCCCGTCCTGGACGCGATCCTCAACGACCCGGAATCCCCGCGGGTCGGACCGCCCGACGCGACGGTCACCGTCGTGGTGTTCACCGACTATCTCTGCCCGGTGTGCCGGACCACCGATCCGGCGCTCGAACGCCTGGTGCAAAGGGACGGCGGCGTCCGGGTGGTGTTCAAGGACTGGCCGATCCTGGGTCCGGGCTCGGTGCTCTCGGCGCGGGTCGCCCTGGCCGCGCACCGGCAGGGCAGGTACCTGGCCATGCACCGCGCCCTGATGAGCACCCGCCTGCCGCTCACCCTCGCCAACATGCCGGCCATCGCCAGGGAGGCCGGCGTCGATTGGGATCGGCTGGCCGCGGACCTGGCCCGGGACGGACCGGCCATCGACGCGCAGCTGGCCCGCCAGTCGCGCCAGGCCTGGTCGCTGGGGCTTCAGGGCACGCCAGACTATCTGATCGGGCCCTATCTCGTGCAGGGCGGTCTGGGGGAGCGGGGGCTCGCCGACGCCGTCGCGGACGCCCGCCGTCGTCGCTAAGGCCGGTTGCGATAGATCTCGCAGAGCGTGTCGAGCACCCGCACCGCCGCCGGATCGTTCAGCCGGTAATAGATCGTCTGGGCGTCCCGTCGGGTCGCCACCAGGCCCTCGCCGCGCATCTTCGCCAGATGCTGCGAGGTGGCCGACTGGGCCATCTTCGCATGCTCGGCCAGCACGCCGACCGACGCCTCGCCCTCCACCAGGCGGCACAGCAGCAGGAGGCGCTGTTCGCTGGCCAGCAGCTTCAGCAGGCGGGCGGCCGAACCGGCGCTGTCCGCCAGGCCGGTCAGCTCATCGGTCGAGGGTCGCGCCGCGAGGTCGGTGTTCATCTGCTTATCGTAGAAGGTACGAATGCACGTTCAAGGCCGGGGCCCTGCGGCGTCGTCGCGCAGCACCACGTAGATCGCCGGGATCACCAGCACGGTCAGCAGGGTGGAGGAGGCGAGGCCGAACAGCAGCGAGATCGCCAGTCCCTGGAAGATCGGGTCGGTCAGGATCACCGCCGCCCCGATCATCGCCGCCGCCGCCGTCAGCACGATCGGTTTGAAGCGGATGGCGCCGGCTTCCAGCAGGACCTCGCGCAGCGGCCGGTCGCCGGTCTGGCTGTGGCGGATGAAGTCCACCAGCAGGATGGAGTTGCGCACGATGATCCCGGCCAGGGCGATGAAGCCGATCATCGAGGTGGCGGTGAACGGCGCGCGGAACAGGATGTGGCCGATGACGATGCCCACCAGGGTTAGCGGGATCGGGGTGAGGATCACCAGCGGCAGCCGGAAGCTTTTGAACTGGGCGACGACCAGGACGTAGATGCCCAGGATCGCCACCCCGAAGGCCGCGCCCATGTCGCGGAACGTCACCCAGGTGATCTCCCATTCCCCGTCCCACAGGACGGTCGGACGGCTCTCGTCGGTGGGCTGGCCGTGCAGGCGGATGTCGGGCTTGGGCGCATGGATCCAGGTGGCCTGTTTCAGAGCTTTGTCGACCGCCAGCATGCCGTAGATCGGCGCCTCATAGGCTCCGGCCAGTTCGCCCATGACCATGTCGACGTCGCGGCCGTCGCGGCGGAAGATGTGGGTCGATCCGGTCTCCTGGGAGGCCGTGGCCACTTCGCCGAGCCCCACCAGCCGGCCGCCGGCCGCGTCCCGCGACATCGCCACGGGCATCGAGGCGAGCCCTTCGCCCCAGCTGCGCGCCGACTGCGGCAGGCGCACGGAGATCTCCAGCGGATCGCGGCCCTCGCCGCGATGGGCGTAGCCCACCACCTTCCCGCCGAGCGCGGCGGCGATCGAGTCATAGACGTCTGAATCGCTGACCTTGAGAGCCTCCAGGCGGTCACGGTCGGGAACTAGGCGCAGGCCCGGCCGGGGCACGCCGTAGCTGTCGTCGATATCGACGATGTAGGGCACGGAGCGGAAGGTCGCCTTCACCTGCTCGGCCACGGCGCGCCGGGTCTTGGCGTCCGGTCCGTAGATTTCGGCGAGCAGGGTGGCGATCACCGGCGGCCCCGGCGGCGCTTCCACGACCTTGATCGACGCGCCGGCGGGCAGGCTCACCTTGGCCAGCTTCTGGCGAAGGTCGAGCGCGATCGCGTGGCTGTTGCGGTGACGTTCGTCCTTGGCGGCAAGGGCCACCGACAGGTCGCCCATCTCGGGCCGGTTGCGCTGGTAGTAGTGCCGCACCAGGCCGTTGAAGTTGAACGGCGAGGCCGTGCCCGCATAGGCGTCGATGGCGGTGACCTCGGGCAGGCCGCGGGCGATGACCGCCGCGTCGGTCAGGGCGCGCTGGGTGGCCTCCAGCGAGGTCCCTTCCGGCATGTCCAGGACCACCTGCAACTCCGGCTTGTTGTCGAACGGCAGCAGCTTCACCGTCACCGTCTTGGTGGCGAACATGGCGCAGGCCACGAGAGTGGCGACGCCGACGGCGATCAGGAAGGTCCAGGCGCTCCGCCGGGTGGCGATGACCCGGCCGGCGACCCGGCGATAGAGCGCGCCCAGCCTGCCTTCGCCGTGGGTGGCGTGGCCCTCGGCCAGGGTCTTGCGCGCGAAACGCACCATCAGCCAGGGCGCGATGACCACGGCGACGAAGAACGAGAAGACCATGGCCGCCGAGGCGTTGACCGGGATCGGCGCCATGTAGGGGCCCATCAGGCCGGAGACGAACAGCATCGGCAGCAGGGCCGAGACCACGGTCAGGGTGGCGACGACGGTGGGATTTCCCACCTCCGCCACGGCGTCGACGGCGGCGTCGATCCGGCTGCGTCCGTCGGCCATCGCCCAGTGCCGGGCGATGTTCTCGATCATCACGATGGCGTCGTCGACCAGGATGCCGATGGAGAAGATCAGGGCGAACAGGCTGACCCGGTTGATGGTGTAGCCCATCAGGTTGGAGGCGAAGAGGGTGAGCAGGATGGTCGTGGGGATCACCACGGCGGTCACCGCGGCCTCCCGCCAGCCGATGGCGAAGCCGATCAGGACGACGATCGACAGCGTCGCCAGCCCCAGGTGGAAGAGCAGCTCGTTGGCCTTCTCGTTGGCCGTCTCTCCGTAGTTGCGCGTGACCGCGACCTCCAGGCCCTCGGGGATCAGCGAGCCCTTCAGGTCCTCCACCCGCTCCAGCACCTGTTCGGCGACGACGA
>DASUIJ010000108.1:0-7982 GCA_036279815.1 Phenylobacterium sp.
CCACGTGGACGGGGTGATGCTGGGCCGCGCCGCCTATCACACGCCGGCGATCCTGGGCGAGGTCGATCGTCGGATCTTCGGCGCGGGCGGGGACATCGATCCGTTCGAGGCGGTGGCGCTGTACCGGCCCTATATCGCGCGCCAGCTGGAGCGGGGCGTGCACCTGGCGGCCATGAGCCGGCACATGCTGGGCCTGTTCCACGGCCGGCCGGGCGCGCGGACCTGGCGGCGCGTCCTCACCGTCGAGGGAGTGAAGCCCGGGGCGGGGCTGGAGGTGGTGGACGCGGCCCTGGCCGCGGTGTCGCGCGGCGCCCCGTCAGGGGCGCAGGATCAGGGTGGTCCGGGTCGCTTCGAAGCGGGAGAGGCGGCCTAGATAGGTCATGCCGAGCAACGAGGTGTCGAGGCCCTTGTCCAGCACCAGGGCGTCCACGTCGGCCACCTGGGCGCCGGCCACCGAGACCGAGGCCAGCTTGACGGCGGCGGCATGGGCCTCGCCGTTGGCGGTCATCACCTTGTAGGCGTAGTTCAGTCGTGACGGCTCGAAGCCCAGGCGCTTGGCGTCGGCGGCGGTGAGCGCCACGGCGCTGGCGCCGGTGTCCACCAGGAAGCGCACCCGGGAGCCGTTGACGTCGGCCTCGGCCCAGTAGTGGCCGTCATTGGACTTGGCGATGGACGTGGCGTCGCCCTCGGCGGGCGCCGTCGAGGCCAGGGCGGCCGGAGGCGCGGTCAGGGCGGCGGCCCGCCCCCCCGTGCTGAAGGAGGCCACGGCCTGCGCCGCGCCCACCGCGGACACCGCGCCCACCAGGGCCAGGACGGCCAATCTGAGCATGTTCGACACCCCGCCATCCGGCGCTTGCGGCCATTCTCGGCCTTTGAGGCGCGAAGATTAGACCGGGGTGGGTTTGCAACCTGTGAATCGGCCGGCAGGTCGTGGCCTCAGCCGAACATGGCCAGTTTCTCGGGCCGGATCAGGCTGCGCCGGCCGGGCAGATCGGCCAGCACGGCGTCGCGTTCCGCCTCGCTGAGCCGGGTCCAGCCCGCGACCTCGCTGAGCTTGCGGTAGCAGCCCATGCAAAGCCCGCTCTCGCCGTCGACGACGCAGACCTTGATGCAGGGCGTCTTGATGGGGGCGGGCGGACGGTCGGGAAGGTCGGGCATCTGGCTCGGGCGTTCAGGCGGAAGGGATAGCGTAGGTCACCGTGGCCTGGGCCGCCAGCCGTTCCGGGCTCTCGGTCCAGAGCTTGACGTCGCAGACCGCGATCCGCCGCCCGAGCCGGAGCATCACGGCCTCGGCATGGATGTCGCCGGGCGGCGCGCCGCGCAGGAAGTTCATGGTCAGGGAGCTGGTCACCGCCATCAGCTGCTCCCCGACATGGGCCAGCACGAGGGTGTAGGCGGCGGTGTCGGCGATCGCCATCAGGGTCGGCCCGGAAATCACGCCGCCCGGACGCAGCACCTGTTCGCCGGGATAGGGCCGCACGACCAGGACCCGGCCGGGCCCGACCTCGCGGGCGAGGGAGAGCTCGCGGGGGTCGGCCAGCGGAAAGGCTCGCTGGAGCAGGGCGTTGACGCCGTCCTTGTCGAGTTGCGGGAGCTTGGCCATGCCGCGTTTTTGAAACCCTGGCGACGGCATTACAAGACGTTTATGTCCGCAAGGTAATCAGTTAAATAAAGTAGAAGTTATTCGACATTACAATACAGTATATTGCCGTTAATTCACTTGAGATACCAAGTTTTCGCGAGCAGCGTCGGGGGCGTTCCAGCTTACAGGAGAAGACCCCCATGCGCCTCGCCCCGTCCGCGCTCTTCGCCGTCGCCGTCCTGATGGCCGGGTCGGCCGCCGCCGCCGACCGCGCCACCGACATCGATTTTCTTCGCGCCAGCCGTTGCCGCGGCCTGGCCGCCGGTCTTGCAGCCGACACCACCTCGATCGACGCCTTCCTCAAGACCGAAATGCGCACCCGCGACCTGTTCGTGGTGCAGCGCGGGGAAGAGGAGCAGGCCCGCGGCAAGAGGGACGCCAGGCGCGCCGAGCGCGCCGCCAAGGCCTCCGAGGAACTCAACGGTCCCTGTCAGGCCTACAAGGGCTGAAGCCTTGTATGGGGAACTTCCGGTCAAAGCCCCGCGAACTGCAGCAGAAGTTGTCGGCTTGCAGCCACCGTCTCTGCTCAGCCGCGTACCCAATCGGCTAGAGTGGGAGCGGACCTTCTGAAGCCCCGAGAAGGGCGATGAGCGGACCCCAAAGCCTGATCGGTGCGTGGGAGTGGTCAGTCGACAGACTCACCTCATGGTCTGCGGCAGAACGGTCGCCCATTCGGACTCCGCGAAGATGCTGAATTGGATCTACGAGGCCATGGGCCGCAGTTGGGGGCCCCTCCGCCTCTTCGATTCGTTCTTCTTTCTCGCCGCCACCGGATTTGCAGTTTGCGCGCTCGCCACCTGGGTCGCGCTGCCGAAGCTCTGGAAACGGCTGCCGACCGACCGCGGGCGGGCCTTTGCCGTCGACGCCGAGAAGAGCCTCGGGAAGCCACTCGGCGCCGGCCTGATCTTCGTCACCATCTTCAGCCTCGCCGCGGTGCTGTTCGTCCCGCTCACCGCTCGGCCCCTGCTCACCTTGCCCTTCCTACTTGCCGCAATGATCGTGGGTTATCTGGACGACCGCCGCGGGGGATTCAGCGAGTATCAGCTCGCGGTCATGGACCTCGCCGTCGCCGTCGGCGCCGCGATGGTCATCCACGGTTTTCAGCCGACCACCATCTGGCTGCCAGGATGGACGGGCGAACTTGTCCTCTCGCCGTGGCTCGCTACGCCGATCGCGACCGGCGTGATCTGGCTGGCGATCAACGCCACCAACTGCTCCGACGGGGTCGATGGGGTTTCCGGCAGCCTGAGCGCAACCGCCATCCTGCTGCTTGGCGGGTTGCTCTACGCCGTCCTCGGAAACGAGCAGGTCGCCGCCCATCTGCGCATTCCGTTCGTCCCCGAAGGGGCGAACTGGGCCATCATGGCGTTCCTGATGGTCGGCGCCATTGCGGGGTACCTCTGGTACAACGCCGCGCCGAGCCTGGTTTTGATGGGAGACGCCGGTTCGCGGCCCATCGGCCTGATGATCGGCATGCTGGTCGTCGCCACCAACAACCCGTTGTTCCTGGTGTTGGTCGGTTCCATGCTGCTGTTGAATGGGGCGACAGGCCTGGTGAAGGTCGCCCTCATGCGGTTTCTCCGCGTGAAGGTCCTCGGCGGCGTACGCTTTCCGCTCCACGACCACTGCCGCAAGGAACTCGGCTGGTCGAACAGTCAGGTCCTCGTGCGCTTCATGCTCATCCACTTGGGGCTCTCCGCCCTGCTCGTGGTCCTCGCGCTTAAGGTTCGCTAGGGACCTGGCCGCGGCTCCATGGATCGGCCGACCGGCAGTCTCAGCCTCGATCCGCCACCGCGACGGATGGAAGAAGCGGCGACGCTGTCAGATGATCAGCACCGGCCCCATAGCTTCTTCCCCCGGGGCCATCCCCGGGCCTGACCTGAACGCGTCCGGGTTCGCCCGGGCGCGTTTCTTTTTTCCATCACGGGCCGATCGGCGCTGGAACCCGCCTTGACCATGGGCTTTGTTGCAGAAGCCGGCCCCGGCTCGGCCGGCGGCATCGGTGGGTCGGCATGAGCGTACTGGTACCGGGCGAGACCTGCTGGCGCATAGCGCATGCCGAGCGCGCCGCATTCCTCATCGACACCGAAGCCTATTTCGCCGCCGTGCTGGCGGCGCTGAACCGCGCGCGCCGATCCATCCTCCTGCTGGGCTGGGGGTTCGACCCCCGCACCCGGCTGTCTCCGGACGGGTTGGAGGCCGCGGACGAACCCGACGAGGTGGGCCGTATCCTGATCTCGCTTGCCCGGGCCCGTCCCGAGCTCGAGATCCGGCTTCTGATCTGGAAGTCGGCCCTGCCGATCAGCGCCAGCCAGGAGTTCTTCCCCCACCGGGCGCGCCGATGGTTCGCGGACACGCCGGTCCATTTCCGGCTCGACGACCAGGTGCCCCTGGGCGCCTGTCATCACCAGAAGGTGCTGGTGGTCGATGACGCCCTGGCCTTCTGCGGCGGCGGCGACATCAGCGTGGACCGCTGGGACACGCCGGGCCACCTGGACGGCGACCAGCGGCGGATCATGCCCGACCAGGAATGCCACGCGCCGCGGCACGAGGTGATGATGATGGTCGACGGCGCGGCCGCGGCCGCCTTGGGCGATCTGGCGCGGGAGCGCTGGCGCAAGGCCACGGACGAAACCCTGGCCCCGCCGGAGCCGGTCGCATCCGACCCCTGGCCGCCGCATGTCCCGGCCCATGTGACCGACGTCGAAATCGGCGTCGCACGGACCGAACCCGCCTGGCGCGGTCACCTCGCGGTGGAGGAGATCCGGCGGCTGACCCACGCCTCGATCCTGGCCGCCAGGTCGACGATCTACATGGAGACCCAGTACTTCACCTCGCCCCTGGTGGCCGAGGCCCTGGCCACTCGCCTGGGCGAACCGGACGGACCCGAGGTGGTGCTGATCTCGACGGGGCACAGCCCGTCCTGGTTCGACCGCTTCACCATGGACCGCGCGCGCTCCAACATGCTCTGGCGCCTGCGCGCCGCCGACATTTTCGGGCGTTTCCGCGCCTATTACCCGACCACGCCGATGGGGGAGCGGATCATCGTCCACTCCAAGACCATTGTGGTCGACGACGCCCTGGCCCGGGTGGGATCGGCGAACCTGAACAACCGCTCGGGCGGGTTCGACACCGAGTGCGAGCTTGCGATCGAAGGCGACACCCCCGCCGTCCGCGTCGCGCTGAACGCCTTCCGCGACAGGTCGATCGGCCATTTCGTGGGCTACACCGGCGACGCCGTCGCCAGGGCGCGCGAAGAGATGGGTGGGCTGATCCCGGCCATCGAACTCCTGAACCGCGAGGGCCGCCTGCGTCCCATCCTGCCCCAGGACATGACGCCCTTCGGCGAGTTCATCGCGGCCTGCCACCTGGGAGATCCGGTCAATGTCTCCGACTCCTGGCGGCTGGGTCGCCGGCGCGAGCGGCTCTATCGGGAGGCGCGGGCCCTGGGCGAAGGCGGGATCTTCCGGCCCCGGGACTGGAGCAACCCGCTCAATCCGCCCTAGGCGGCCTGACGGTGAAGTCCATCACCAGCGGCAGGTGGTCGGACGCCGCCCTGGCCAGGGGCGAGAACGGGACGCTGACATCCAGGACCTCGATCTCCGGGCTCACGAACACGTGGTCGATGCGCAGGACCGGCAGGCGGGCGGGAAAGGTCGCGGTGGGCCGGCGGACCGGCGCGAGCGCCCGGGCCGCCACCAGGTCGGTCTCCAGGGTCCGGTAGACCACGGACGAGGCGGTGGCGTTGAAGTCCCCCAGCAGGATGGTCGGACCCTGGCGTTCGGGGTGACCCAGCCAGGCCGGGCCGGCCAGGAACGAGGCCTGGATCTGCTGCTCGCGCGGGACCAGGCCCAGATGGGTGTTGAACACCTGCACCTGCTGGCCCTCGATCTCGATGGCGATCCACAGCGCGCCCCTGGGTTCGAGCCGGGGAATGCGCGGATAGCCGGGAAGGGGCCCGACCTGGACCATCCGCTCGGGGTGAGGGGTGAGGATGGCGTCTCCGTAGAGTTCCTCCTCCACCTTCAGGGCGGCGTGGAAGTGAAAGGCCATGTCGAGCCGCCGCGCGATCTCGTGGGCCTGGTCGACCCCGCCGGTCCGGGCGCGGCCCACGTCGAGTTCCTGCAAGGCGACGATATCGGGCTCGAGGCCGGCGATCACATCGGCCACGCGGCCGACGTCCAGGCGGCGGTCGGCGCCGACGCAGCGGTGGACGTTGTAAGTGAGAATGCGCGGCATGCGTCCGTCTTGATGCGCGCCCGGTCCGTCCGACGCAAGGACAGGAACGGCTGGCGCCGGGCGCAGGTTCGCGGCACGGACACCTGTCGAAAGGAAGCTGACCATGATCCTTGTGGCCCTGGCCCTGGCCGGTGCGGTTCAGGCCGGCCCCCCGGCGCCCCAAGGCCGTGCGGTCATCGAATGCCGCGTCACCCCGGCCGGCTGGCTTCGGGACTGCAAGGTGGTGTCGGAGAGCCCCGCCAACGCCAATGTCGGCGCCTTCGCCCTCAAGCTCGCCAAGGGTTTTCACGTCCAGCCTGGGGATCGGCGAATCCGCGACGGCCGCATCCGCATTCCCATGCAGTTCAAGATGCCCCAGCCGCGCTGAGGGCTCGAAAAGCTTACGCTTACGTAAGCGTCATCTTCCCAAGCCGGACCCGTTTCTTTATGGTCAGACTGCACGCAATACGCTGTAAGCGGATGCGCCAGGGAGCCTCGCCATGAACCTAGATTTTTCCCCCGAAGATAACGCCTTCCGCGCGGAGGCCCGGGCCTTCATCGCCGAGAACTATCCCAAGGCGCTGCGTGAAAAGACGGAGCGCGGCGAGACCCTGTCGAAGGAGGACTATCTCTCCTGGCACCGCATCCTGGCCAAGAAGGGCTGGTCCACGCCGTCCTGGCCCAAGGAGTTCGGGGGCACGGACTGGACGCCGACCCAGAAATACATCTGGTCGGAAGAACAGGCCCGCGCCGACACCATCGGCATCCTGCCCTTCGGCGTCGCGATGCTGGCTCCGGTCATCTACACCTTCGGCACCCAGGAGCAGAAAGAGAAGTTCCTGCCCGACATCCGTGACGGCAAGGTCTGGTGGTGCCAGGGCTATTCGGAGCCCGGCGCCGGCTCGGACCTCGCGTCCCTGAAGACCAAGGCCGAACGCATCACCGGCGACGACGGCAAGGAATACTACATCGTCAACGGCCAGAAGACCTGGACGACGCTGGGCCAGCACGCGGACTGGGGCTTTTTCCTGGTCCGCACCGATCCCAATTCGAAGCCTCAGTCGGGCATCTCCTTCCTGCTGATCGACATGAAGACCCCCGGCATCGAGGTGCGGCGCATCACGACCCTGGAGGGCGGCCACGAGGTCAACGACGTTTTCCTCGACAATGTGAAGGTGCCGGTCGAGAACCGCATCTTCCATGAGAACCAGGGCTGGACCTGCGCCAAGGCGCTGCTGGCCCACGAGCGTTCCGGCATCGCCGGGGTGGCGCGGTCCAAGCGCGGCCTCGAACGCGTCCGCCAGATGGCCTCCACCGAGCTTTCCGACACCGGGGGCCCGCTGCTGGCCGACAGCTTCTTCAAGCGCAAGGTGGCCGAACTGGAGATCGACCTGACGGCGCTGGAGTTCACCGAGCTGCGCACCCTGGCCGGCGAAAGCAGCGGCAAGGGCCCCGGCCCCGAGAGCTCGATCCTCAAGATCAAGGGCACCGAGATCCAGCAGCGCCTGCAGGAACTGGCCCTGGAGGCCGCGGGCCACTATGGCGCGCCGTTCCTGGGCGAGAGCGGGCACAATTCGGGGGTCGGTCCGCTGGACGCCCTGGACACCGCCGGCGACTACTTCAACGGCCGCAAGACCTCGATCTACGGCGGCTCCAACGAGATCCAGCGGAACATCATCGCCAAGATGGTGCTGGGCCTCTAAAACTCGTCAACAGCCAACAAGACAGAGCCGCCCTGCGCCAGCAGGGCGGCGCCACTGTGGGGAAACCAGATGGATTTCAGCTTCACCGAAGAACAGTCGATGCTGCGCGACACGGTCGCCAGCTACCTGGGCGATCACTATAGCTTCGACCAGCGCCGCGCGGCGCTGGCCAAGGAGCCCAACTGGCGCCCCGACGTCTGGAAGGCCTTCGCCGACGAGCTGGGCATCCTGGGCGCGGCGTTCTCGGAAGAGCAGGGCGGCCTGGGCGGCGGCGCCACCGAGAACATGGTCGTCATGGAAGAGCTGGGCAAGGCGCTGGTCGTCGAGCCCTACCTGCCGACGGTGGTGATCGGCGGCGGCTTCCTGAAGCACTCGGGCTATGCCGGTGCGGCCGACCTGATCGGCGGGATCATTGGCGG
>DASUIJ010000109.1:0-8302 GCA_036279815.1 Phenylobacterium sp.
CAGGCCGGCCAGCAGACGCCGCCCCTCGACGCCATCCCGCCGGAGATGATCCGCGCCGGCTACCGTATGCAGCGTCAGGCCCAGAACCAGGGCGCCCCCAAGGACGTGGCGGTCCGCGACCTGCAGGTGGACGGCGCGGCGGGCAAGATCGGCGCGCGGCTCTACACCCCCGCCGGCGCACCGGCCACCACGCCGGGCCTGGTCTATTTCCACGGCGGCGGCTTCGCCATCGGCGACCTGGAGACCCATGACGGCCATTGCCGGCGGCTCGCCAGCCATTCCGGATTCCGCGTGCTGGCGGTGGACTATCGCCTGGCGCCCGAGCATCCGTTCCCGGCCGGTCACGACGACGCCCTGGCGGCGACGCGGTGGGCCTTCGACCACGCGTCCGAGATCGGGTTCGACCCGAAGAAGATCGCGGTCGGCGGCTGTTCCGCGGGCGGCAACCTGGCGGCCTCGGTGTCCATCGACCTGAAGGACGACCCCGCGCATCGGCCGAGCTTCCAGATGCTGCTCTATCCGGGCATCTGGCCCGAGCAGGAGACGGCGTCGCGCAAACGCCTGGACGGCCCGATCCTGACCAAGGCGGCCATCGCCTGGTTCGACAAGTGCCTGGCCGCCGTCGGCCATCCGCAGGCCCACCGCGCCATGCTGGGCTCTGCCGACGTGGCCGGAGCTCCGCCCGCCGTGGTGGTCACGGCCGGTTACGATCCGCTGCAGGACGAAGGCCGCGACTTCGCCGCGCGCCTGAACGCGGCGGGCGTGAAGGCCCAGCACATCCACTATCCGGCCATGGTCCACGACTTCTTCATCATGGGCGACGTGTCGCCGGCGGTGGACGCGGCGGCCAAGGAAGTCTCGGACGCCATGCGAGCGGCCATGGCCTAGCGCCGGATCCTGAAAATCCCGGCGTGAGGGACGCCCGCCCTCTTGAATCCCCTGGAGCCGATCGCAAAATCATTCTCCGCCGCCTCCGGCGCGTCCGCCGGAGCGGCTTGAGAAAGGATCGAATCTGGAGGCAATCCATGCGTCTGGCGACGTCGGAACAGGTCATTCGACAACAAGGTCTCGGCGCGGCTCTCGAGCGATGGCTGCGGCCCGCGGTCGGCTTCGGACATCCCCGCGACGTGCTGAAGGACCCGCTGCTCGACCCGGCGGAAAAGCGCGCCGTTCTTTCATCCTGGGCGTCCGACGCCTCGGCGGTCCAGGACCAGCCGACCCTGCGGTGGCTGCTCGGGACGCCGGAGCCGGTCCCGCTCGAGGATATCCGCGAGGCGCTGGCCCGGCTCGATGACTGGGAGGGCTTGCGCGCTCGCCCCTGCGACGCCTAGCAAGGTCCCTTCAACTCGGCTCCCCCCATGCCCGTCCTTCGCAGCGCCATCCAGCAACAGGTCCGTGCGATGTTCGGCACGGAAAAGGGGGAGGTCCCGCTCGAGGACCCGCCGGGCGACGCGGGACTGTTCGGGCCCCGTTCGGCGGCCTGGCGCGTGCACGGCGACCTGGCCACCATGATGGTCGGCGGGGTGGCCGCGCTGCAGTTGCAGATGCTTCATCCCGGGGCGCTGGCGGGGGTCTGGGACCACTCGAACTTCCGCCAGGACATGCAGGGGCGGCTGCGCCGAACCGCCCGCTTCATGTCCGGCACCACCTACGCCCCCACCCAGGAGGCCGTCGCGCTGATCGACAAGGTGCGGGCGATCCACGACCAGATCCACGGCCGCCTGCCGGACGGCCGGCCCTATTCCGCCAACGATCCGGACCTGCTCACCTGGGTGCATGTGGCCGGCGCCTGGTGCTTCCTCGCCGCCTATGTGCGTCACCGCGACCCGGCCTTCCCGCTGGCGGACCAGGACCGCTATTTCGACGAGACCGCCGTGGTGGGGCTGCGGCTCGGGGCCCAGGACGTTCCCCGCAGCCTGCGGGCCGCCGAAGCCTATCTGCGGGACATGCGGCCGCAGCTGCGGTGTGACGAGCGGACCCGCGAGGTGATCGGCGCGCTGCTGTCCCAGCGCTGGAGCAGCCCGGCCGTGGCCCAGGCGGGCCGGCTCATCTTCCAGGCGGCGGAGGACCTGCTGCCGCCCTGGGCGGCGGAGATGCACGGCTTCCAGAAATCCCTCGGCCGCGGGCCGGGGCTCTGGCTCGGCGTCCGCGGGCTCGGCGCCGCCCTGCGCTGGGCCCTGCCCAACAGTCCCGAGCGGCGGGCCCGGCGCAGGAAGTTCACCTCCTAGGTCGCCCCGCCCCGTCCCCTACAGGATCGCCGAGCGGATCGCGCCGGTCAGCCGCGCCAGCTCCTCGTCCGACGTGATGAAGGGCGGGGTCAGGTACACCACCTTGCCCATGGGCCGGATCCAGCAGCCCAGCTGCGCGAACCGGGCGCACAGTTCGCCCACGGCCACCGGCGCGGCGAACTCCACCACCCCGATGGCGCCCAGGGTCCGGACGTCGACCACGCCGGGGGCGGCGCGGCAGGGTTCCAGGCCCTCGCGCAGCGCGGCGTTGATCCGCGCCACGTCGGCCTTCCAGGCGCCGGTCTCGAACAGGTCCAGGGACGCGTTGGCGGCGGCGCAGGCCAGGGGGTTGGCCATGTAGGTCGGTCCGTGCATCAGGGCCGCGTCGGCGTCGTCCGACCAGAAGGCGTCGAACACCTTGCGGCTGGCGATGGCGGCGGACAACGGCAGGGTCCCGCCGGTCAGGGCCTTGGACAGGGTGATGATGTCGGGAATCACGCCCGCGCCTTCGCAGGCGAACAGGTCGCCGGTCCGTCCGAAGCCGGTGAAGATCTCGTCGAAGATCAGCAGCTGGCCGTGCCGGTCCGCGACGCGCCGCAGGGCGCGCAGCACCTCGTCGTCGTGGAGCAGCATGCCGCCGGCGCCCTGGACCCGGGGCTCGACGATCAGGCCGGCGATCTCGTGGCCATGTTCCGTCAGCAGCCTGTCCAGCGCGGCTTCGCCATCGGCGTCGCGGGGCAGGGCGACCACGTGCTGTGCGGGCATGACGCCGGCGAACAGGCCGTGCATGCCTTCCTCGGGATCGCAGATGGTCATCGTGGCCAGGGTGTCGCCGTGATAGCCGCCCAGGAAGCTGACGAACCGGGTCCGGCCCGGGACGCCCCGGTTGATCCAGAACTGCAGGGCCATCTTCATGGCGATCTCGACCGCCACCGAGCCGCTCTCGGCGAAGAACACATGGTCCAGGTCGCCCGGCAGCAGGGCCGCCAGTCTCGCCGCCAGCCGGTAGGCCGGCTCATGGGCCAGGCCGCCGAACATCACGTGCGGTGCGCGGGCGAGCTGCTCGCTCACCGCCTGGCGGATATGCGGGTGGTTGTAGCCGTGGCACGCGGTCCACCAGCTGGCGATTCCGTCCACCAGCTCCCGGCCATCCTCGAGGATGATCCGCGCCCCCTCAGTGCGGGCGACGGCCAGGGGCGGCGGGGCGGTCTTCATCTGGCAGTAGGGACGCCAGACATGCGGCGCGCCGCGGCGAAACCACTCGGGAGCTTGGGACCGGGGAGCTTGGGACATGCGGGCTCGACTAGCTGATTGACGCAGGGGCGCCTTTAACCCGGCGTCGCCCTCGTGCATACGCGCGCCGTGCCCAGTTCCCTTCCCGACACCTTGACCGCCTTCGCCGCGACCAAGCTTCGCGCCCTGGAAGACCAGAGCCTGAGGCGGACGCTGGTCCCCACCCACCGCCTCGACGGCCTCTGGGTGGAGCGGGGCGGGCGGCGCCTGCTCTCCTTCTCCTGCAACGACTACCTCAACCTCTCGCACCATCCGGCGGTGAAGGCCGCGGCGATCGCGGCGGTGCGGGACCACGGCGTCGGCGCGGGCGCATCGCGGCTGGTGACCGGCGACCATCCCCTGTTCGCGGAACTGGAAGCGCGGCTGGCCGCGCTGAAGGGCGCGGAGGCGGCCTGTGTGTTCGGCTCCGGCTATCTGGCCAATACCGGGATCATTCCGACCCTGATGCGCGAGGGCGACCTGATCCTGGTGGACGAACTGGCCCACGCCTGCATCTGGTCGGGCGCCCAGCTCTCCGGCGCCGCGGTGGTCGCCTTCCGTCACAACGACATGGAGGATCTGGCCGCGGCGCTGGCGGCGCGCAGGCCTGGGGCGGCCCGCTGCCTGATCGCCACGGACGGGGTGTTCTCCATGGACGGCGACCTGGCGCCCCTGGACCGGATCAGCGCCCTGGCGAGCGCCCACGACGCCTGGCTGCTGGTGGACGACGCCCACGGGCTGGGCGTGATCGGGGACCAGGGCCGGGGCGCGGCGGCGATGTTCCCCAAGGCCCGGATCGACCTGGCCATGGGCACCCTGTCCAAGGCGCTCGGCGGCTACGGCGCCTATGTCTGCGCCAGCCGCCCCGTGATCGACCTCATCAAGACCCGCGCCCGAACCCTGGTCTATACGACCGGCCTGCCGCCCGCGAACGTGGCCGCCGCCCTGGCCGCCCTGGACGTGATCGCCGCGGAGCCGGAGCGGGTGGCCGCGCCCCTGGCCCGCGCCCGGCGTTTCACACGCGCGCTGAACCTGCCGGATGCCCAGAGCTCCGTGGTGCCCATCGTGCTGGGCGAAGCCGACCGAACCCTGGCCGCCGCCGCCCGCCTGGAGGCCCAGGGCTTCCTGGCCGTGGCCATCCGGCCGCCCACCGTGCCGGCCGGAACCGCGCGCCTGCGGCTGGCCTTCACGGCGGGTCACTCCGAATCCGACATCGACCGCCTGGCCGCGGCCCTGCGCCCGCTGATGGCCGCATGAGGCGCGCCCTGTTCGTGGCCGGCGCCCACACCGATGTGGGCAAGACCTTCGCCGCCTGCGCCCTGATCCGCGCGGCCCGGGCCCGGGGCCTCAGCGTCGACGCGCTGAAGCCGGTGGTCTCGGGGTTCGATCCCGACGACTGGGCGCAGAGCGATCCCGGCCGCCTGCTGACCGCGCTGGATCGGCCGCTGACCGCCGAGGCGCTCGAGGCCATGTCGCCCCTGCGGTTCCGCGCGGCGCTGTCGCCGCCCATGGCGGCGCGGCTGGAAGGTGTTCGACTGGGCCTGGAGGCGATGGCGGGGTTCTGCCGCGCCGCGCTTGCGGCCTCCGTCGCCGACCTGATGCTGGTCGAGGGCGTCGGTGGGGTGATGAGCCCGATCGCCGAGGACGCCACGGGCCTGGACCTGATGACCGCTCTGGGCCTGCCCGCCGTCCTGGTGGGCGGCTCCTATCTGGGCGCGATCAGCCACACGCTCACGGCCATCGAGACCCTCAAGGGGCGCGGACTGCCGATCCTGGCGGTGGTGGTCAGCGAGAGCGGCGATCCCGAGGCCCCGGATTTCCGCGAGACGGTGGCCAGCGTCGCGGCCTTCGCGGGCGACCTTGCGGTGGTCGGCGCGCCCCGCGGCGAAGTCCAGAGCTGGCCGGCCCTGGTGCTCTAGTCCTGATCTTCGCTGCGCCGCGCCTGGCTCCAGCTCAGCACGCCCATGCCGGCCAGGGTCGACAGGATCGAGCCCGCCACCACCCCCAGACGGATTTCGCTCTGCGCCGTCAGCTCGTCGGGGCGGAAGGCCAGGCCGCCGATGAACAGGCTCATGGTGACGCCGACCCCGCAGAGCAGGGCGCAGCCGTCGAGATCCAGCCACCGGGCCCCGGTGGGCCGCCTGGCGAGCTTCAGCCCGATGACCAGCGCCGCCGCGCCGAACACGCCGATCTGCTTGCCGAAGAACAGCCCCAGCGCGACGCCCAGGGTCACCGGGCTCAGCAGATTCTGCGGGGAGAGGCTGCTGAACGAGAATCCGGCGGCGACGAAGGCGAACAGCGGCAGGATCAGGAAGGCGACATAGGGGTGCAGGCTGTCCATGAAGTAGTGCAGCACCCCGACCTGGCCTGTGCGCCGCGGCTCCAGCGGAATGGTCATGGCGGCCGCGACCCCGGCCAGCGAGGTGTTCACCCCGCTCTTCAGGGTGAAGGCCCAGACCACGACGAAGAGGGCCGCATAGAACAGGTAGGGCGCGTTGCGCCAGCGCCCCAGCAGGGCCATCAGCGCCAGGCCCGATCCCGCCGCGCCCAGGGCCCAGAGGTTCAGGTGGTCGGTGAACAGGACGGCGATCAGCACGACCGCGCCCAGGTCGTCGGCGATGGCCAGGGTCAGCAGGAACGTCCGCAGGGCCGGCGGCAGCCTGGGACCCGCGATGGCCAGGGCGGCCAGGGCGAAGGCGATGTCGGTGGCGACCGGGGTCGGCCAGCCCTGGATCGCGCCGCCCGGGCCCTGGTTCAGCGCCACATAGATGAGGGCGGGGACCACGATGCCGCCGATCGCGGCCAGGATCGGCAGGGCCAGCCGCCGGGGATTGGAGAGCTCGCCGCGCAGGATCTCGAACTTGATCTCCATGCCGACGACGAAGAAGAACACGGCCATCAGCCCGTCCTTCACCCACTTCAGGACCGGTTTGGTCTCGTCGAAGAGGCCGAACTGGATGGTGAACGGATGGTCGATGAACGCGAAATAGCGGTGCGCCCAGGGGGAGTTGGCCAGGAGGATGGCGATCAGGGCGGCCAGCGCCAGGATCATGCCTGACGCCGCCTCGGTCCGCAGGAAGCTCAGCGTTATGCGTCGGGCCATGGCCTTGGGTTAGCATGAGGTCCGTGATCGGAACATGACAATCGAGGGCGGGCCGGGTTGCCGAATGGAGGCCGGAGGTCCATCTGGCAGGGATGCCGGTTTCACCCTCCTACCGTCCCGATCCGAGGCTTCCGGCTCTGGGCCCGGAATTCGCCGACCCTGTCGCCGCCGCCGATTTTCCGCAGGCGATCCTGCGTTTCCGCAACGATCGCGCCGCCGCCGAGGTGGGGCTGGAAAGCCTGACCGACGCCGAATGGATCGACCACTTCGGCCGTTTCCGCCCCTTGCCGGGCAACCTGGTCCGGCCCCTGGCCCAGCGGTATCACGGCCACCAGTTTCGGGTTTACAACCCTGACCTCGGCGACGGCCGCGGCTTCACCTTCGCCCAGATGCGGGAGGTGGGCGGCGACCGCCTGCTCGACCTCGGAACCAAGGGCTCCGGCCAGACGCCCTGGTCGCGGCAGGGCGACGGCCGGCTGACCCTGAAGGGCGGCGTTCGCGAGGTGCTGGCCACCGCCATGCTGGAGGCGCTGGGCGTGCCGACGTCCAGGTCGTTCTCCCTGGTCGAGACCGGCGAGGCCCTGACGCGCGGCGACGAGCCCAGCCCGACCCGGTCTTCCGTTCTGGTGCGCCTCAGCCACAGCCATATCCGGTTCGGGACCTTCCAGCGCCAGGCCTTCCTGGAGCAGCCGCAGCGTATCGCTCAGCTCGTCGACTATGTGGTGGAGACCTACTACCCGGAGCTGGGGAACGCGCCCGATCGGGGAGCGGCGCTGCTCACGGCCGTGGCCGGCCGCGCCGCGCGGCTGACCGCCAGCTGGATGGCGGCGGGCTTCGTGCACGGGGTGCTCAACACCGACAACATGAACATCACCGGCGAGAGCTTCGACTACGGGCCCTTCCGGTTCCTGCCCCGCAACGACCCCAATTTCGTCGCCGCCTATTTCGACCAGTCGGGGCTCTACAGCTTCGGTCGCCAGCCGGAGGCGGTGTTCTGGAACCTGCAGCAGCTCGCCGGGGCGCTGTCGCTGACCACCACCGATCACGACCCGCTGATCGAGGCCCTGAACGGTTTCGGCCCCGCCTATCGCCAGGCGCTGGCCGCGGCCATGGTTGGCCGGCTGGGCCTGCGGCCGCTGGATCCGCAGGCCGACGCCGAACTGGCCGGGCAGGCCTTCCGCGCCATCGCCGCGGGCGGCGAGGCCCTGCGCTGGGAGCCCTTCTTCTTCGACTGGTTCTGCGGCGACGAGGCCCGCGCCCTGGCCGGGCCGCGGGGCGAGATCTATCGCGGCGAGGGCTTTCAGGCGTTCCGCGACCTGATGGCGAGGTTCTCGCCCGACCGGCCGGAGCGGCTGGGGGCGGCCTATTTCGGGCGGGCGGAGCCCGAGGAGCTGCTGATCGACGAGATCGAGGCGATCTGGGCGGCCATCGCCGACGGCGACGACTGGTCGCACTTTCGCGCCAAGCTGGCGGCTATCGAGGTGGCGCGACGGGCCTATAGCCTTTAGTCGGAACCTCCGCCGTCGGGTCCGCGTTGGCTGGCGACTTCAGGGAGACCCAGATGAAGCTGCCGTTTCCGCGCCTTCGGCATGCGGCGGTATTCCGGCAGCTCGGCCCCGGCCTGGTGACCGGCGCGGCCGACGACGACCCCTCGGGCATCGCCGCCTATTCCCAGGCCGGCGCCCAGTTCGGGTTCGGC
>DASUIJ010000110.1:0-2993 GCA_036279815.1 Phenylobacterium sp.
AGCTGGCCGATCTTGTCCTCGTTGCCGCGGGCGCGGGCGCCGTCGAAGATCGGCTGGGTCATGCCGGTCTCGATCAGGCCGGGGCAGATGCAGTTCACCCGCACGCCGGTGCCGTAGAACTCGTTGGCCGAGGTCTGGGCCAGGTTGATCACCCCGGCCTTCGAGGCCGAATAGGGCGACCCGCCGGCGCCCGAGCGGATGCCCGCCACCGAGGCCGTGCAGATGATCGAGCCCTTTTGCTTGGGGATCATCACCCGGCTGGCGTGCTTCACCAGCAGGAAGGCGCCGATCAGGTTGACCCGCAGGATCTCGGCCCAGAACGCGGCGTCCTGGTCGTTGAAGCCTGTCCAGCCGCCGGAAATGCCGGCGTTGGCCCAGGCCACGTCCAGCCCGCCGAACTCGGCGACCGCCTTGGCGACCAGGCTCTCCACGAAGGCTTCGTCGCCCGCGTCGCCCACCATCGCCACGGCCTTGCCCCCGGCGTCGGCCACCATGGCGGCGGTCTCGTTCACGGTGTCGAACTTGTCGGCGATCACCAGGTTCGCGCCTTCCTTGGCGAACAGCACCGAGGCCGCGCGCCCGATGCCCGAGCCTGCGCCGGTGATGATGGCGGTCTTGCCGGAGAGACGTCCCATGGGTGTTTCCTTTGTCTGCGATCAGTTGGCGCGCGCGCAGGCGCTGAGAATGGCGTCGGCGACGATGTCGAACAGGGCCGGCGGCAGGTCGTGGCCCATGCCCGGGATCACGCGAAGCTCCGCGCCGGGGATGGCGGCCGCGGTGGCCTGGCCGCCCGCCAGCTGCACCAGCGGGTCGTCGGCGCCGTGCAGCACCACCGTCGGGACGTTCAGCCGGGACAGCCGCTCGGTGCGGTCGCCGTCGCCGCGGATGGCGCCCATCTGGCGCGCGGAGCCGGTGGGGTTGAAGGCGCGGGCGTGCTCGGCGATCACCCGCTCGCGCAGGGCGCCTTCCGGCCACGGATAAGCGGGGCTGCCGATGATCTGGGCGTTGCGGACGCCGTGGGCCACATAGGCTTCATAATCGGCCGCGGGATCGGGCGGGGCGGTGGTGAGCGTCGCGCCGGCCTCCGGCCTGGGGTCCAGGCTCCCCGGCGCGCCGCTGGCCGACATGATCGAGGTCAGGGACAGCACCCGGTGCGGGTGCTCGATGGCCACCAGCTGGGAGATCATCCCGCCCATGGAGACCCCGGCCACGTGGGCCTTGGCGACGCCCGCCGCGTCCAGCACCGCCATGGCGTCGGCGGCCATGTCGGACAAGGCGTAGTGGTCGCCGGCCTGGAACCAGGTGGACTTGCCGGTGTCGCGGTTGTCGAACCGGATCGCCTGATAGCCCCTGGCCGTCAGCCGGGCGCAGAACGCCTCCGGCCACCGGGTCATCTGCGAGCCCAGTCCGTTGATCAGCAGGATCGCGGGATGGCCCGCCTCGCCAAAGCTCTCGTACTCGATCTCGACGGCGCCGTTGACGGCTCTCGGCATCTTGTCATCCCTCCCTGAAGCGTCATCCCGGACGCCGCGCGGCGGCCGTCCGGGACTCATGGACACAGGTCGATCCTGCACCCGGCGCGTGGTCCTACGGAACCATGACCACCCGGCCGACGGCCGCGCGGCTCTCGATATAGGCGTGGGCGCCCGCGGCGTCGGACAGCGGGAAGACCTTGTCGATCACCACTTCCAGCTCGCCCTTGGCGGCGTCGTTGATCAGCTGCTGGATGTTGTCGTGCACCCGGTCGGTCATGATCTCGGCGCCCAGGAACACCCCCGACAGCGAGCGGTTGCCGCCCATCATCGAGCCCACGTCCACCACCATCGGCTCGCGCCCGGCCGCGCCGACCATCGAGACCCGGCCGCGATAGGCCAGGGAATTGATCGAACCCTGCAGGGTCGAGCCGCCCACCGAGTCGACCACCACGTCGACGCCGGCGTTGTCGGTCAGGCGCATGACCTCCTTGGCCACCTCGTGAGACTTGTAGTTGATCCCGTGGTCCAGCCCGAGCCGCTTCAGCTTCTCCAGCCGGTCGTCGGAGGACGCGGTGGCCAGGATCAGGCTGGCTCCGCCGCGCCGGGCCAGCTGGATCGCCGCCACGCCGACGCCGCTGGCGCCGGCCTGAACCAGCACGGTCTCGCCCTTCTTCAGCCGCCCGAACTCGAACAGGCAGTCGTGCGCGGTGCCGAAGGTCACCGGGATCGCCGCGGCCTTCTTCACGTCGTAGCCGTCGGGAATGACCCAGCAGTTGCGCGCCGGCACGGAGCGCAGCTCCGCATGGCTGCCGAAATTGTTCACCGTGGCGACCTTCTGGCCGACCCTCAGGTGCTCGACCTCGGCGCCCACCTCGACGATCTCGCCGGCGGCCTGGTAGCCTACGATGTGCGGCCGGGTGACCAGCGGCCCGCGCCAGCGGTTCAGCGTGTCGCCGCCCTCGATGGCGATGGCCTCGACCTTGATGATCACGCCCTTGGAGTGGAGCTGCGGGTCGGGAGCGTCCTCGTACTTCAGGACCTCGGGACCGCCGTTCTCGTAATAGACCGCCGCCTTCATGCCGTTCCTTCCACAGATCAAACAATTGTTTGGAAGACGACTTGTCACGCGGCTGGATCGCGGGCAAGCCCAGGAAACCTAAACGAGCTTCCGCAGGGGGATGTGCGTCGTGCAACTGGCCAAGCCGCGGGTGGATATCGGTCTGTCGACCAACGACCTCGAGCCGATGCTCGCCTTCTGGCAGGGCGAGGCCGGGGTCCCGTTCGATCACGTCCTGAAGATCCGCCGCGGCCAGGACCAGCATCGCCACGACGCCCGGGGCTCGGTGCTGAAGATCAACCACCATGCCGACCCGCTGCCGCAGGGCGAGCCCACCGGCTACCGCGAGCTGATCCTGGCCCGCGAGGGCCTGACGTCGCCCGTGCCCCTGGCCGATCCGGACGGGAACCGCGTCACCCTGGTTCCGCCTGGGCATGAGGGCGTCACCCAGGCGGGCGTCC
>DASUIJ010000111.1:0-3888 GCA_036279815.1 Phenylobacterium sp.
CGATCGAGATGCGAAAGGCCTGCCAGGCTCTTCGGCAGCTCTGGGTGCTGGGCAACCAGTACCTGACCGAGGCGGCGCCCTGGACGGCGGTGAAGACCGATCGTGACCGGGCCGCCGTGGCGGTGCGCACCGGCCTGAACCTGGTGGCCCTGTTCGCCAAGGTGTCCGAGCCCTTCATTCCCTTCACGGCCGAGACCATCGCGATGGCCGTGGGCGAGGGGTTCCCAGGGCGCTGGCCGAAGGCCGGCGAAGCGCTGGACATCCTGCCTCCGGGCCGGGCCGTGAAGGCGCCGGAGGTGTTGTTCCGCAAGGTCGAGGACGCCCAGGTGATCGAATGGCGCGAGCGGTTCGGCGGCGCAGAAGGCGCGGAATAGGTCGCCGCCGACCCCAGGCGAGGGCCGGCGGCGTCGCGCTGGACGGAGGGGATCAGCCCAGCGCGGGTTCGGACCGCCGGCGGCCGCCGCGCAGCATGGCGCCCATGGCGCCGAAGCCCAGGACCATCATGGCCCAGGTGGCCGGCTCGGGAACGCTGGCCTTGAAGGTCGAGTTGTCCGGCGCGAAATCGACGATGGCGGCGCCGTTGGGACGGGTCCAGAGACTGAAACCGAAGTCGGCGGGATCCAGGCCGTTGGGGACCAGGGAGGCGACGGCGATGCGCCCGGAGACGACATCGCCTTTCACCGTGAAGGCTCCCAGGGTCGACGAACCGTCGCCCTTCACCACGGCCGTGGTGTTGAACCGGATGCCGTCGTGGCCGGCGAAGGGCGCGCCGCCGCCGCCCCGGTTGATGCCGAAGACGTAGCGGGCGTCGCTGGCCGGATCGATCAGGCCCAGCAGGCTGGCGCTGAGGACGAAGTCTCCGCCGTCGCGGAAGACGCTGAAGCTGCGGATGTCGAGGTCGTTCCGGGCGATGCCGCCCACCAGGTCACCGGTCGTGTCGATCTGGGTGGTGGCGCAGGCGGGGCCGGCCACGCAGGCTGCGAGCGCCAGGGCGCTGATCAGAAGGGTTTTCACGTATGTCTCCACTCATTTGAAGGCGGCGAGAATTCGCCGGCCGAGTTCAAGGTCGCTCGCCCACCTTGCCGGCCCGTGGGCCGGTTTCGGAGGACGGCGAATACTCGAAGAAGAGCGGCGATCTTAGTAATGGCGCGGACACGACCCGGCCATTGCGCAGCTAACCCGAATACCAGGAGACGATAGGGCGCGATTGGCGACCTTGTTGTGGTTTCTCCTAATAAGTTACGTGATTTATTCTTGGCTGGAGTGAGGATAATTCATCCGAGGCGGCCAGCGGGCGCCGAACGGAACGGAAGGGTGGAGCTAGTCGCGCTGTTCGCGGCGCTCGGCGGCCTCGTCTGGCGGGATGTCCAGCGGGTCGGGCATGGCGGCATTGTACTGGCCGGTCCGGTCCAGATCGATGACCACCGTCCGGTGGCCTTCCCACAGCATGTGCAGGGCCACGTAGAAGACGATGGCCAGGCCGATGTAGCCCAGCCAGCGGAAGCGGTGCAGCAGCTTGGCGATCCAGCTGGCCGCCACGCCCATCAGGGTGATGGAGAGCAGCAGGCCCACCACCAGAACCTGCGGGTGCTCCCGCGCCGCGCCGGCCACGGCCAGGACATTGTCCAGCGACATGGTGAGGTCGGCGATCAGGATCTGGGTCAGGGCCTGGCCCATGGTCTTGGCCTTGGCCACCTGCCGGGGGTGGGCTCCGATCTCGACGCCGGTGGCGGCTTCCAGGGCGGCCTCGCCCTCGGCGGATTCCTCCCGGCCCTGCTCGCGCAGCTCCCGCCACATCTTCCAGCAGACCCAGAGGAGCAGGACGCCGCCGGCCAGCAGGAGGCCGATCACCTTGAGCAGCTGGACGGTGATCAGGGCGAAGCCGATCAGCATCACCACGGCGGCCATCAGGCCCAGAACGATGGCCCGTCGACGCTGGTGCGCCGGCAGTCCCGAGGCGGCCAGGCCCACGGCCACGGCGTTGTCGCCGGCAAGGGCGAGGTCGATCATCACGACCTGGAAGAAGGCGAGAAGGGCGCCGGCGGCGGGCAGGTGGCTCAGGATCGACATCGACGTCTCAATGCGGCGCCCCGCGGCCCGCGGCAACAGGCTGGGGCGCACGCTTGTGTGGCGGAGCCCCGGCGGGCAAGCTCTCCGCCATCCTCAGAACAAGGCGAACCGATGCCCGAAGCGATCCTCGAACCCGACCTGCCGATCGTCGATCCGCACCACCACTTCTGGGACCGGCCGGGGATGGCGACGGCCGACCTGCCTGCGCCCAAGCATGGGTTCGAGAGCGTGCTGCGCATGGCCCCGCGCTATCTGCTGGACGAACTGCTGGCCGACATGAAGCGCGGGCACAACGTGGTGGCCACGGTCTACATGGAGTGCGGCTCGTTCTACCGGGCCAGCGCGCCGGCCCATCTGAAGCCGGTGGGCGAGACCGAGGCCGTCAACGGGCTGGCGGCGATCAGCGCCAGCAACCTCTATGGCGAGGTGCGGGCTTGCGCCGGCATCGTCGGCACGGCCGACCTGCGCCGGGGCGAGGCGGCCCGCGAGGTCCTGGAGGCCCACATGGCCGCCAGCGGCCGGTTCCGCGGCATCCGCCAGAGCGCGTCGGCCGACCCCGACCCCGATGTCCTGGGGCCGCTGCACCGCCAGGGGCCGGGGCTCTATCTGCAGGAGGACTTCCGTCGCGGCTTCGCGCAGCTGGCGCCGCTGGGCCTGTCCTTCGACGCCTGGATGCTGGAGCCGCAACTTCCCGACCTGATCGACCTGGCCCGCGCCTTCCCGGACACCACGATCATCCTGGACCACGTGGGCACGCCGCTGGGCGTCGGCGCCTACGCCGGCAAGCGGGACGAACGGTTCGGGATCTGGCGCGACAACATCCGCGAGCTCGCCAAGTCGCCGAAGGTGAACGTGAAGCTGGGCGGGCTGGCCATGGTGTTCCCGGGGTTCCCCTCGTTCCTCTCCGACCCGCCGGCCCCGTCGGAGCAGCTGGCGGCGGAGTGGAAGCCTTATATCGAGGCCTGCATCGAGGCGTTCGGCGCGGAGCGCTGCATGTTCGAGAGCAACTTCCCGGTGGATATCGGCAGCTGCACCTACGACGTGCTGTGGAACGCCTTCAAGGTGATCGCCAAGGGCGCCTCGGCGGCGGAGAAGACGGCGTTGTTCTCGGGGACCGCGACGAAGGTCTATCGGCTGGACCTGGCATAGGGTCCATCGCCCCCGCACAGGGTCGAAGGCGCAATGCAGGTTGCGCCGCCGCACGCAGGACTGGTGTGTTTTTTTCGCCCATGGCATCATACGGGCAAGATCATCCACACAGGAGAACGTGATGCTACTTGTCGCCGCGCTGTCCGCGGGCCTCAGCATCTGGGCCGAAGCCGCAGCCCCTTCCGCCACCCCCACGGCCGTACCGTCCACCACCGCGGCGCCGCTGACCTCGGCGCAGAAGCAGGCCACCAAGCTCAAGTGCGAGAAGCTTACGCTGATCGGATCGCGGATGCCGGTGCGCGTGTGTCGGACCCCGGATCAGATCAAGCAGTCCCAGCAGGACGCCAAGGACATGACGACCGAGTTCCAGAAGATCAATCCCGAGCCCGTTCGCTGACCCGAAATTTCGAGCGGAGTTTTTCCATGCGAGCCCCCCTTATCCTGTTCGCCGTCCTGGCCCTGCTGCCCCTGGACCGCGCCGTGGCCGAACCCGGGTTGAAGGTCGTCCCCCTGGGGCCCGACAGCTATCGTGCGACCGTCAGGGGCAGGGGGGTCGTGCTCGACGAGGCGCAATACGCGGTGGAGAAGCAGGCCGGCCTGTTGTGCGGCCGCAAGGCGGTCGAGTTCGACGGCTACCGGTATGGGCAGGACTCAGCGCTCAACGCCAAG
>DASUIJ010000112.1:0-2025 GCA_036279815.1 Phenylobacterium sp.
AACGTTTCGAGTTCGACGAGCGGGGCGTCGTCTACCTGGCGACCTCGCCCCGTGACATCCGGCTGGACCTGTCGGCCACCCGCGACGATCCTTCGCTGACGGCGGTGGTCCGGATCCGCGGCACGGCGGCCAAGCCCGAAATCACCCTGACCTCGACCCCGACCCTGCCGAGCGACGAGGTGCTGTCGCAGGTGCTGTTCGGACGCTCGGCCTCGCAGCTTTCGCCCCTGGAAGCCGCCCAGCTCGCCTCGGCCCTGTCGTCGCTGGCGGGCGGCGGCGGCTTCGACGTGATCGGCAACCTCAGGACCTTCGCCGGGCTCGACCGACTGTCCCTGGGCGGCGGCGGGGAAACGGGGGTCACGGTGTCCGGCGGCAAGTATCTGACCGACGACGTCTATCTGGAGATCACCGGAGGCGGCCGCGACGGCGCGGCGGCGCAGGTGGAGTGGCGCGTCGGCCGATCCCTGTCCATCATATCCAAGGTCGCGGGCCAGGGTGACGGCAAGCTCGCCGTGCGCTGGCGCAAGGACTACTGAGAAGGGCGTTCGATGGGTCTGGGATCGCGGGCGGTTTGTGCGGCGGCGGCGCTGGTCCTGGCCGGCTGCCAGAAGCCTCTGGAGGCTCCCGGAAATCCCGGGGTGTGCTGGCGTCTGGCGCCCGCCATGAACGGCCAGCAGGACTTCAAGCCCTTCGCCACGGACATCGACACCCTGGAGAATTGCGCCGCCCGGCTCGAGGGGCTGCATCTGGCGCACGGCCAGCCGATGGTCGGAGCCTTCCAGGGGCGGTTCATCTATGTGACGGACGAAGACGTCACCGTCGCGGCGAACGCCAGTTCCCAGCGCTACCGGGTCTTCACGCCGCAGCAGCGGGCCAAGATCGACGAAGGGTTCAGCGCGCTGAAGGCGCGCGAGCGCAGTCAGTAGACGGCCAGGGCCGTCCGGCGCGCCGGATCAGTGGCTGATCCGCGGACGCAGGGTGTAGTGGCCGTGATCGAAGGATTCGAAGATCAGCGGCGCCTGGGGATGGCCGATCGGCTCGCCCGAATCGTCGGGAAGCAGATTCTGCTCGGAGACATAGGCCACGTAGGCGTTGTCCTCGTTCTCGGCGAGCAGGTGGTAGAACGGCTGATCCTTGCGCGGCCGGATGTGCTCCGGGATCGACTGCCACCACTCTTCCGTGTTCGAGAAGGTGGGGTCGACGTCGAAGATCACGCCACGAAACGCGAACACGCGATGCTTGACCACATCGCCGATCGCGAACTTCGCGAGCCGGACGTCGGGAAGGGGCATCACGCCCCGGCCCACGTCCAATTTGACGGTTCGAGCTTCCATGCAACAGAATCTAAACCACGCCACCTAACCAGGAGGTGAACGTAACCATCATCGAGGAGTCTGCAAGGCGACCTATCGACCGGCCTTCCCTTGGGCTAAGATGGCTTCGAAGTGAGGCGCACACGCGCCTGCGAAGGACAGGGCGGTCCATGTCTGAGGCGCCGAGCGCGCCCGGCGCCATGCGGAATGGCCGGGAAAGGTCTGTGAGCGAGTCGCCGTGCTATGGCGCGCTCGACCTTGGAACCAACAATTGCAGGTTGCTCATCGCGACCCCCAGCGGACGCAGTTTCCGGGTCGTCGAGGCGTTCTCGCGCATCGTGCGCCTGGGCGAGGGGTTGTCCCAGACCGGGCGGCTTTCCGACATCGCCATGGAGCGGGCCATGGCGGCCCTCAAGGTCAGCGCCGAGAAGGTGCGCCGCCGCCGTGTGGTGAAGCTCAAAGCCATAGCCACCCAGGCCTGCCGGTCCGCCGAGAACGGTCCGGAGTTCATCGCCCGGGTGGCCGAGGAAACCGGCCTGCAGCTGCAGATCATCACGCCGCGGGAGGAGGCCCAGCTGTCGGTGGCGGGCTGCCTGAACCTGCTGGACAAGCGCGCCGACGCCGCACTGGTGGTGGACGTGGGCGGCGGCTCGACGGAACTCTCCTGGGTAGACCTGACCAGCGGCGGGCTGGACGGCGACATCGCCCAGTT
>DASUIJ010000113.1:0-13363 GCA_036279815.1 Phenylobacterium sp.
CAGGGTCCAGTCATAGGCGGCGGCGATGTGGGCGAGGAACAGCTTGGTGCGCTGGGTCTCGAACGCAAAGTGGATCGCGAACATCGAACGCAGGCGGTCGACGGTGGAGCCGCGCAGGTTGGGCGCCACCAGGTCGAGCTCCGCATAGAGCCCGTCCAGGCGTTCGGTCATCACCTGGGAGAGGATGTCGCTCTTGGAGGCGAAGGTCGTGAAGACGCTGCCGACCGAGACGTCGGCCCGCCGCGCGATCTCCCGCACGGTGGTCTCCTCGTAGCCCTGGCTTTCGAAGAGGTCCCGCGCCGCGCCGATGACGCGTTGGCGGGTCGCCTCCTTCTGGGACTTCCTGACACTCACCTGATTATCCCCGGCCCGGGTGGGCTTTGCTCCAGGTCAGGCCACGGCGCAAGCGGCCGCCGGCCGGGACGGCCGGCAGGTCGCCGCGTCAGCCCCGACGGGCGCCGGCGAGGATCACCCGGATCTGGTCGCGCGACTTGGCCTGCAGCGCGTCCAGGCTCCAGCCCTGGAAGATCGCCTCGGGATAGTTGGCCAGGTAGCAGTCGAACAGCATCTGGGTGCGGAGCTTCACCTCCGCCTCCTGGGAAAGCTCGCCGCGCTCGACGCCCAGCTGAAGCTGTTCGGCGATCAGGTCGTGCAGCGCCTGGACCGGCGGCAGGGCGCGAAGCTCCATGCCCTGCTCGGGAGACCAGGAGATCGAAAAGGCGGCGCGGGCCATGGGGAGCTGGCTCTTGTAGAAGGCGTAGCCGGCGACGAAGGCGCGCAGCAGGCCGTCGTCCACCGTGCGGCCCTTGAGGGCCGCTTCGCGCATGACTTCGGCCAGGCTCACCATGTCGGTGATCATGATTTCGCGGAACAGGTCCGACTTGTCGGTGAAGTTGGCGAACACCGCTCCGGTGGACATGCCGGCCGCCGACGCGATGTCGCGGATCGTGGCGCCTTCATAGCCGGACTCTGAGAACAGCCTGCGGGCCGCGGCCAGGACCTTGGCGCGGGTCTGCTGCTTGGCCAGCGCGCGACGGGTGGGGACGCGGATCTCGGCTTCGGAGGCGCCGCGGAGGGAACCGGGAACGTGTTTCATCGGGCTTCCAATCTCGTCAGGACGGCTTCCGCCCGCTTCTCGAACTCTACGCAGTACTCTTCCACGACTTTCTCCAGCAGCTCGCTGTATCGCCGCGCCAGGAGCACCCCGTCGCGGGCGGCGTCCCGCAGGTCGACGATGAGCTGGCGCACTTCATCTTCAGATTCGGCGTCGGCCGGCATGGGCCGGTCACTGGCCTCGGCAGCCATCATGTCGTGTTCCGTTCCAGGCCTCACCGCGGCGCGTCCAAGTGATAGCAGTTGGATGATCATGCTCAACGAACCCGTTCCGCGATACGGGTATGAGGCGCGTTTAGCTGAATTGAATTTGGCCCGGCAGTGTGGCGCGACGCCGCACTCGGTCGATATCCGCCGAATCCGGTCGATTCCGGCCCGTTTCGGGAGAACCTCGATCAATGAGCACGCTCGAATAACAGCGACATAGTGAACCAGGGGGCGCCTGACGCCGGGGACAAGCCGCCCCGGCCTGTCGATCTTCGGAAAAGGCATGTCCACATTTCAGCCTCGGGCGCCTAGATTGCGTCCATGGACCGCGTCTTCGACTTCCTCATCCCCGTCGCCCTGGCCGGCGTCACCATCACCCTGTTCGTGGGGCTGTTCGCCCTGTTCCGCGGCGGGGAGTTCGGGCGCTCCTATTCCAACAAGCTGATGCGCCTGCGGGTGGTGATGCAGGCGATCGCCGTGGCGTTGCTGGTCACCGCCGTCTGGTGGAAGAACCGGGGCTGATCGGATGGTCACGCTCAACCGCATCTACACCCGCACCGGCGACCAGGGATCGACCCGCCTGGCCACGGGCGAAACGGTCAGCAAGTCCGACCCCCGGGTGGCGACCTATGGCGACGTGGACGAAGCCAACGCCTGCGTGGGGCTGGCGCGGCTGCACACGCGGGGCGCGCCGCTCGACGACATCCTGGCCCGCATCCAGAACGAACTGTTCGACCTGGGCGCCGACCTCGCGACCCCCGCCCGGCCCGACGAGGCGGAGGGCTCGGCCCTGCGCATCCTCGACAGCCAGGTGGCGCGGCTGGAAGCCGAGATCGACGCGCTCAACGAGGACCTGCCGCCCCTGACCTCGTTCATCCTGCCCGGCGGCGCCCCGGCCGCGGCGGCTCTGCACCTGGCGCGGACCGTCGCCCGACGGGCCGAGCGGGCCGCGGTGGCGCTGGCCGAATCCGGCGCGCCGGTCAGCGGCCCGGCCCTGCGCTACCTGAACCGGTTGTCGGACCTGCTGTTCGTCGCCGCCCGCACGGCCAATGACGGCGGCAGGTCGGAGGTGTTCTGGAAGTCCGGCGCGACCCGCTAGCGCAATCCGGCGCTTAAGCGGCGTTGAAGCTCCAGATCGGGCCCCGCCACTGGACCCCGTCGCCCTCCCGCCGCTCGATATCCGACACATTGGGCGCGGACGCGATGGCCCGCGGCCAGAAGGCCTGGGCGGCCAGGTTGCGGGCCACCACGGCGGCCTCCCAGCGCCCGGGATACAGGGCCACGATCTGGCGCACCGCCTCTGCGCCCACCCCGGCTCGCCGATGCTTACGGGCGACGAAGAACTCGGCCACGTTGTTCTCCACCTCGCCCCCGTGGTGGGAGTAGGTGTTGATCAGGGCGAAGCCCGCGACATTGTCGCCCACGTGGATGAGCAGCGGCCGCCTGCCCGCCTCGCGCCAGTAGTCGGCCATGTAGGGGTAGGGATCGAAGAGGCCGTCCGCGTTGAACTCGAAGCCCGGAGAGCCCGGCGGCTCCAGTTCCGAGAAGTCATAGACGTAGAACTGGAACAGGTTCTCGATCAGCAGGCGCTGGTCCTCGCGGGCGAGGCTGATGCTCACCCGGCCGGTCGAAGGTTCGCCGCTCATTTTGCGGGCGGCGCCAGGACCGGCTTCTCGCCCTTTGCGCGGGCCGCCGCCAGCGCGGCCTTGGCCTCGGCGCGATCCTTGGGATCGGCGATGATCCGGCCGGTGATGTCGGAGATCGGGATGGGGTGGGCGCAGATCCGCGTTCGCCAGTCCCACCAGTCGCCCTTGGCTTCACACTGCTTGCCGGGCCACACCCAGACAAAATGAATCACCAGGACGGTCGCGGTGATGAGGGCGAACAGGCCCAGGAAGATCAGCTTCAGGCGGTCAATCGACCGGGTGATCCGGCCGCTCTTGGTAGCTTTTTGCATAGGTCTCGGGCTTTGGACGTTTGAAATTGCCGCAGGCCGCCCAGGCGGCATGCTTGCAATGCGCGGCGGAATGGTTATGCCCCAACGCGTCGAATTTGTTGCAATGCAATTTGAGGCGATAGGGAACCCCATGAAGGTGCTCGTCCCCGTCAAGCGGGTGATCGATTATAACGTCAAGGCCCGGGTCAAGGCCGACCAATCCGGCGTGGACCTCGCCAATGTGAAGATGTCCATGAACCCCTTCTGCGAGATCGCGGTCGAAGAGGCCGTCCGTCAGAAGGAGAAAGGCGTCGCGACCGAGGTCGTGGCCGTCTCCATCGGTCCGGCCCAGGCGCAGGAAACCCTGCGCACGGCCCTGGCCATGGGCGCGGACCGGGCGATCCTGATCCAGACCGACGCCGACCCCGAGCCGCTGGCCGTGGCCAAGCTGCTTAAGGCGGTGATCGCCGAGGAAAGCCCTGACGTCGTGATCATGGGCAAGCAGGCCATCGACGGCGACAACAACGCCACCGGCCAGATGCTGTCGGCCCTGCTCGACTGGCCGCAGGCGACCTTCGCCTCGGCCCTGGAGCTGAGCCCCGGCTCCGCCAAGGTCACCCGTGAGGTGGACGGCGGCCTGCAGACCATCGACGTGACCCTGCCGGCGATCATCACCGCCGACCTGCGTCTCAACGAGCCGCGCTACGCCTCGCTGCCCAACATCATGAAGGCCAAGAAGAAGCCGCTGGACGTCAAGGAAGCCGCCTCGCTCGGCGTCGACCTCGCGCCGCGCCTGAAGGTCGTCAAGGTCACCGAGCCGCCGAAGCGCGGTGGCGGCATCAAGGTTGAGACCGCCGCCGATCTCGTCTCGAACCTCAAGACCGCCGGGGTGCTCTAATGGCCGTTCTCGTCATCGCCGATCACGACAATTCGTCGCTGAAGGACAACACCCACAAGACCGTCACCGCCGCGCTGGCCCTGTCCCCGGACGTGGACGTGCTGGTGGCCGGCAAGGACGCCAAGGGCGTGGCCGAGGCCGCCGGCAAGATCGCCGGCGTGCGCAAGGTCCTGCTGGCGGAAAGCGACGCGCTGGGCCAGGGCCTGGCCGAGGCGGTGTCTTCGGTCATCGTCCCGCTGATGGCCAACTATGACGCCGTGCTGACGCCGGCGACCTCGCAGGGCAAGAACTTCAGCCCCCGCGTCGCCGCCAAGCTGGACGTCGCCCAGATCTCGGAAATCGTCGAAGTCGTCGACGGCTCCACCTTCGTGCGGCCGATCTACGCCGGCAACGCGCTGGAGACCGTGCAGTCCTCCGACGCCAAGAAGGTGATCACCGTGCGTCCGACCGCGTTCAAGGCGGCCGGTGAAGGCGGCTCGGCCCCGGTCGAGAGCATCGGCGCCGGCGACGGCGCGCCGAAGACCCGGTTCGTCGACCAGCAGCTGGTGAAGTCGGCCCGCCCGGAGCTGTCCGGCGCCAAGATCGTCGTCTCCGGCGGCCGCGCCATGGGTTCGGCCGAGGAGTTCCAGCGGGTGATCGAGCCCCTGGCCGACAAGCTGGGCGCCGCCGTCGGCGCGTCCCGCGCGGCGGTCGACGCCGGCTATGCGCCGAACGACTACCAGGTCGGCCAGACCGGCAAGGTCGTGGCGCCCGAGCTCTACGTCGCCATCGGCATCTCCGGCGCCATCCAGCACCTGGCCGGCATGAAGGACTCCAAGGTCATCGTGGCGATCAACAAGGACGGCGACGCGCCGATCTTCCAGGTCGCCGACTTCGGTCTGGTGGCCGACTACAAGTCCGCCGTCCCCGAGCTGATGGACGCGCTGACCGCCGCCGGCAAGTAACGGCGAATTCGCACCAAATCGGATGGGGTGGTCCGCAGGGCCACCCCATTTTCGTGTCGGTATGCTCTACCTGGAATTGAAAGCGGGGCGCGGCGGACACAGTCGCGAGGGCTGCCTCGCTGCGTCGCAGCAAAACGCTTGGCGGCGTCGCACACGGCCATGTTAGATAGGCGCCACAAGCGGCGGTCCGAGGCCGCACATTCGAGGCTTTTGCGGCATGGTGAATATCAGGTCGGTCGGCGTCATCGGCGCGGGCCAAATGGGTTCGGGCATCGCCCATGTGGTGGCGCTCGGCGGATATGACGTCCTGCTGCACGACGTCTCCCAGGAACGGATCGAGGCGGGCCTCGAACTGATCCATCGCAACCTGACCCGCCAGGTGGCCCGCGGGATTATCACCCAGGACGCCATGGAAGCGGCCGTGGCGCGGATCAAGCCCGCCGCCGAGCTGCAGGCCATAGGGTCCACCGACCTGGCCATCGAGGCGGCCACCGAGAACGAAGAGGTCAAGAAGTCGATCTTCAAGGCGCTGACGCCCCACCTGGGCGCCGGCACCATCCTGGCGTCCAACACCTCCTCCATCTCGATCACCCGCCTGGCCTCGGTCTCCGACCGGCCCGAGCGGTTCATCGGCCTGCACTTCATGAACCCGGTGCCGCTGATGAAGCTCGTGGAGATCATCCGCGGCATCGCCACCGACGCGCCCACCTACGAGACGGCGGTCAATTTCGCCAAGTCGCTGGGCAAGACCACCGCCAACGCCGAGGACTTCCCGGCCTTCATCGTCAACCGCGTGCTGGTGCCGATGATCAACGAGGCGATCTACACCCTGTACGAGGGCGTCGGCACGGTCGAGGCCATCGACACCGCCATGAAGCTGGGCGCCAACCATCCGATGGGCCCGCTCGAACTCGGCGACTTCATCGGCCTCGACACCGTTCTGTCCATCATGAACGTGCTCTACGAGGGCCTGGCCGACTCGAAGTACCGACCCTGTCCCCTGCTGACCAAGTACGTCGAAGCCGGCTGGCTGGGCCGCAAGTCCGGCCGCGGCTTCTACGACTATCGCGGGGAGGTGCCGGTCCCGACGCGGTAAGTCCGCCGGGACGGCGGCGCGCCCAGGCACGCCCCCACCCTTTACGGCCCCGCCCGCGCGCGCCACAACGTCCTCCAACGAACACCGGAGGACTCCCATGCCCGACACCATCACCGCCGACTACATCATCGTCGGCGCGGGCTCCGCGGGGTGCGTCCTGGCCAACCGGCTGTCGGCCGACAAGACCAACACCGTGCTGCTGCTGGAAGCCGGCGGCGACGACCGGCCGACCAAGGAGCCTGGCCAGTTCCTGTCCAACCTGATGATCCACGTGCCGGTGGGCTACGCCCAGACGCTGAAGGACCCCAAGGTCAACTGGCTCTATCCCACCGAGCCCGATCCCGGCACCGGCGGCCGCGTGCACGTCTGGCCGCGCGGCAAGGTGCTGGGCGGTTCGTCGTCGATCAACGGCCTGCTCTACATCCGCGGCCAGCATTCCGACTATGACGGCTGGCGCCAGCTGGGCTGCGAGGGCTGGGGCTGGGACGACGTGCGGCCCTATTTCCTGCGCTCCGAGCACCAGGAGCGCGGAGCCGGCGAACACCACGGGGTCGGCGGACCGCTCAACGTCTCGGACGTGACCACCCGGCACGAGGTGTCGGACGCCGTGGTCGAGGCCTGCGTCGAGGCCGGCATCCCGCGCAACGCCGACGTCAACGGCGACCAGCAGGAAGGGGTCTCCTACTACCAGCTCACCGTGAAGAACGGGCAGCGCTGCTCGGCGGCGGTGGCCTATCTGCACCCGGCCATGGGCCGCCAGAACCTGCGCGTCGAGACCCGGGCGCTGACCACCAGGGTCCTGTTCGAGGGCAAGAAGGCCGTCGGCGTCGAGTATCTCCAGAACGGCGTGCGCAAGGTGGCCCGCGCCGGCAAGGAGGTGATCCTGGCCGGGGGGGCGATCAATTCGCCCCAGTTGCTGCAGCTGTCGGGCGTGGGGCCGGGCGCGCTGCTGGCCGAGCATGGCATCGCGGTGGTCGCCGACCTGCCCGGCGTCGGCGAGAACCTGCAGGACCACTACGTGATGGCGGTCACCTACCGGCTCAAGCCCGGCACGGTGTCGGTGAACGAACTGACCAAGGGCCCGCGCTTCGTGGGCGAGATCCTGAAGTACGCCTTCCAGCGCAAGGGCCTGCTGACCCTCTCGGCGGCCCACGTCGCCGCCTTCTGCAAGTCGCGGCCGGACCTGGCGGGCCCCGACATCCAGTTCCACATCCTGCCGGCCACCCAGAACCTCGAGAAGGCCATGGCCGAGGGCAAGATGGAGCTGGACAGCGCGCCGGGCCTGACGATCGCCCCCTGCCAGGTGCGGCCCGAAAGCCGAGGGACCATCCGCATCAGGTCGGCGGACCCTACCGTCTATCCCGCCATCGCCCCCAACTACCTCTCCGACCCCCTGGACCAGGAGGTGGCTGTGGCCGGCCTGAAATGGGGCCGCAGGATCGCCAGCCAGCCGGCGCTCGCGCCCTGGATCGAGCACGAGATGCTGCCGGGCCCCGACTTCACCACCGACGAGGCCCTGCTCGGCTTCGCCCGCATGGCCGGCTCGACCATCTATCACCCGGTCGGCACCTGCCAGATGGGCCACGGCCCCAACGCCGTGGTCGATCCCCAGCTGCGCGTGCGCGGGGTTGAGGGCCTGCGGGTGGTGGACGCCTCGGTGATGCCGAGGCTGGTGTCGGGAAACACCAATGCGCCGACCATCATGATCGCGGAAAAGGCCAGCGACATGATCCTGGGAAAGGTCGCGGCGGCCGCCTAGGGCGCGCGCCTTCGGCGGCCGCGTCCAAGCGTCACCATGCGAAATCGTTAATCCATTCGACTTCGCCTTGCACGTCGTCGGATAATCGCCGCGATTCGCACACGTGGGCCCATGCGACGCCTCACCCTGCCGCTGCTGACCGCCAGTTATTTCAGCCTGGCCCTGATCCTCGCTCTGCTCCTGTGGCGGAACGGAGGCGGCTGGGGTGCGGGCCTGGCGGCGATGGTCGGCGGGCTGGCGCTCTGCTTCACCTTCCACGGCCTGATCGGCCGCGCCCTTGAGGTCACCGCCCTGCGCCGCGAAATCGAGGCGATCCGCCAGGCCCAGCGCATCCTCATCGACCAGATGGAAGCGGTGGACGCCCGGGTGGCCCAGGTGCTGGAGTCCGTCGCCGACGACGCCCAGCGCCGGTCCGAGGAGCTGACCACCGAGGTCCACCTGCTTGAGGACCTGGTCCAGCGGATGAGCGACAAGCTGGAGGAGCGGATGGACGCCCCCCCGGTCCATGCCGCCGCGCCGGGCCGCATCGACGGCGGCCGCCATCTGCGCCAGTCGGCGGCGCTGCTGGAGACCGTCCGCGAGGCCCTGGCCGAGAACCGGGTCGACCTCTACCTGCAGCCGGTCGTGGGCCTGCCCCAGCGCCGCACGGTGTTCTACGAGAGCTTCTCGCGCCTGCGCGACGAGACCGGCCGGGTGATGATGCCGGCGGAATATCTCACCGTCGCCGAACCCGAGGGCCTGGTCACCGCCATCGACAACCTGCTGCTGTTCCGCTGCGTGCAGATCGTCCGGCGGCTCGCCAAGACCGACAAGAAGGTCGGCATCTTCTGCAACGTGTCCATGGCCAGCCTGGCGGACGAGAGCTTCTTCCCGCAGTTCCTGGAGATGCTGGCCGCCAACCGCGACCTGGCCGGCGCGCTGATCTTCGAGGTGGGCCAGGCGGCGTTCGACAGCCGCGGCGCGATCGAGGCCCGCAACATGGGCAAGCTGGCCGACCTGGGCTTCCGGTTCTCCATCGACAAGATCACCGACCTGGATCTCGACTTCCAGGACCTGGCCCGCTCGGACGTCAAGTTCGTCAAGATCGGCGCCCAGTTCCTGCTGGACCAGCTGACCGAGACCGACGAGGGCCTGATCCTGAAGTCGGTGCCGGACCTGGCCGCCGAGGATTTCGCCGCCCTCACCCGCCGCTACGGGGTGGAGATCATCGCCGAGAAGGTCGAGGCCGAACGCCAGATCGTCGACATCCTCGAACTCGACATCGCCTATGGCCAGGGCCACCTGTTCGGCGAGCCGCGCCCGATCAAGGACGCCGTCCTGGCCGAGACCACCCCGCCCGCCGACTTCCTGCGCGGCTCGCTGCGCCGGCGCAGCGCCCTGGGCTGAGCCCCCGCTCTCCGGTCGCGCTTTTCGCGTTTTTCGCGGTTCCTTTCTTGCGGCCGGGCCTGCGGCCCGGTACCGCCCCCAACCATGACCGCACCCAAGCTCGTTTCCGGCCTCGCCGACCTCCTCGACCGCTACGACGTGATTCTCTCCGACGTCTGGGGGGTGATCCACAACGGCCGCGAGAGTTTCCCGGTCCCCTGCGCCGCCCTGGCGCGCTGGGGCCAGGAGAAGGGGCCGGTGGTGCTGATCTCCAATTCGCCGCGGCCCTCCTCCGCCGTGGTCGACCAGCTGGACGAACTGGGCGTTCCCAGGACCACCTGGCAGGCCTTCGTGACCTCCGGCGACGCCACCCGCGTGCTGCTGGGCGAACGCGCGCCCGGTCCCGCCTGGGCCATCGGCCCGGAGCGCGACGGCACGCTCTATGAAGGCCTGGGCCTGGACTTCACGGGCCCCGAGGACGCCCGCTTCATCTCGGTGACCGGCCCCTATGACGACGAGATCGAGGGGCCCGGAGACTACCAGGAGCGGTTCGAGGCGGCGGCCCGGCGCGGGCTGGAGATGATCTGCGCCAATCCCGACATCGTGGTCCAGCGGGGCGACCGGCTGATCTATTGCGGCGGGGCGCTGGCCCAGCTCTACGCGGCCCTGGGCGGCACGGTGACCATGGCCGGCAAGCCGCATGCGCCGATCTACGACCTCAGCCTGGCGCAGGCGCAGCGCCTGCTCGGCCGCCCGGTGGACCGCGCCCGGGTGCTCTGCATCGGCGACGGCGTGGCGACCGACGTGAAGGGCGCCAACGACCAGGGCCTGGACGTGCTGTTCGTCGCCAGCGGCATCCACGGCGCCGAGACCATCGGACCCGACGGGCTGGACGCCCGGGCGGTCGAGGACCTGCTCGCCAAGGACGGCGCGCGGGCGACCTGGGCGATCGCGGACCTGGCCTGGTAGGCGGCGGCCTTCGCTCCCGGGCCGGCCCCGCGGCGTTCCGGGCGACACACCCGGGTGGTCTCGTCGCTCGAAGGCGGCTAAGGAAACGCCAGCTTCAGGGAGGCAGCGTGCAGGGACTTTTCTTCGAAGATCTGAGCATCGGCCAGAGCGCCGAGATGACCAGGATCGTCACCGGGGGCGATATCGAGGCTTTCGCGGCGGTGTCGGGCGACACCAATCCGGTGCACCTGGACGAAGCCTATGCGCGGACCACCACCTTCCAGGGCCGGATCGCCCACGGCATGCTGTCGGCGGCCTACATCTCGGCGGTGATCGGCACCCGGCTGCCGGGTCCCGGTTCGATCTACCTTTCGCAGTCCCTGCGCTTCCGTCGTCCCGTGAAGATCGGCGATCCGGTCACCACCCGGGTCACGGTCCAGGCGCTGGACGAGCGGCGCGGCCACGTCACCTTCGCCACCGTCTGCCAGGTGGACGGCAAGACCGTGGTCGACGGCGAGGCCCTGATCATGGCGCCGCGCAAGCCGCAGCCGCAGCCGCAGGGCGCCTGACCGGCATGCGCATCGTCCAGGGCTGGAAGGGGTTGGCGAACGACGACCGCGGCGCCTCGGTGGCGCTGGGCAATTTCGACGGGGTGCATCGCGGCCACCAGGCGGTGATCGCCCTGGCGGCCCGCGCGGCGCAGCAGCTGGACGTGCCCCTGGGCGTGATCAGCTTCGAGCCGCACCCGCGCCGCATCTTCCAGCCCGACGCCCCGGCCTTCCGGCTGATGAACACCGACCAGCAGGCCCGCGCCCTGGCCGGCCTGGGCGTGGACATCTTCCACGTGCTGCCCTTCGACGCCGAGATGGAGAACCTCAGCGACCGGGAATTCGCCTCCCGGGTGCTGCATGAGGGCCTGGGCGTGCGCCACGTCTCGGTGGGCTTCGACATCTCCTTCGGCAAGGGCCGGACCGGCAGCCCGGAGACCATGCGGAAGTATGGCGCCGAACTCGGCTTCGGAGTCTCGGTGGCCGACGCGGTGGGCGACAACGGCGCGAAATTCTCGTCCTCCGGCGTGCGCGAGGCCCTGCGCGAGGGCCGCCCCGAAGTCGCCGCCCAGATCCTGGGCCGGCCGTTCGCCATCGAGGGCATGGTGGAGCACGGCCGCCAGCTCGGCCGCCAGCTGGGCTTCCCCACGGCCAATGTCGCCCTGTCCGACTACGTGGTCCCCCGGTTCGGCGCCTACGCCACCCGAACCCGCCTGCCCGACGGCCGCGAGATCGCCGGCGTCGCCAATATCGGGGTCAATCCCACCGTCGACGGCGTGATCGCGCCCCGGCTGGAGGTCTGGCTGTTCGACTTCGACGAGGACATCTACGATCAGGTGATCGAGACCGACCTGGTGGCTTTCCTGCGCGACGAGGCCAGGTTCGACGGGCTGGACGCGATGGTCGAGCAAGTGATGGCCGACGCGGCGCGGGCGCGGGCGCTGCTGCTGCCGGATTTCTGAACTGAGGAGGCCGCGATGAGCGACAACGAGACCACCGTGCGCCGGTTCATCGAGGCGTGGTCGCGCCGCGACGCCGACGAACTGGCCGGATATTTCGCCGAGGACGGCGTCTATCACAACATGCCGGCCCGCCCGGTGTCGGGACGCGAGAACATCCGCGGCTTCATCCAGGGCTTCATCAAGGACTGGACCGCCACGGAGTGGGACGTCCTTAACCTCGTGTCGGCCGGCGACGTCGTCATCGCCGAGCGCCTGGACCGCACCAAGGTGGGCGACAAGCCGGTGGACCTGCCGTGCTGCGGCGTCTTCGAGATGCAGGGCGGCAAGATCAGGGTGTGGCGCGACTACTTCGACATGGGGACCTACGTCTCCGCCCTGACCCGCTGAGACGGCGGGCGGGCCCCCGCTCTTGGGTTCCTCCCGCCAGTCTGCTACAGCCCGCCGATGTTTTCGGTTCGGACGATCTCGCGAATTACCCGCCCGGCGTGACGCCGCCGGACGAGATCCAGCGCGCGCCGGGTTCCTCCCGCCTCATCCTCCGAGCCTTCTTGGAAAGTCCCATGGCCGACGACGCCGAACTGCCTTCGCGCGACTATCGCGAGACCGTCTTCCTCCCCGACACCCCGTTCCCCATGCGCGCGGGCCTGCCCAAGCTGGAGCCGGAAATCCTGGCGCGCTGGGACGAGCAGGGCCTCTACCACGCCATCCGCAAGGATCGTCAGGCCAAGGGCTCGCCGCTCTACGTCCTGCATGACGGCCCCCCCTACGCCAACGGCGCGATCCATATCGGCCACGCCCTGCAGAAGACCCTGAAGGACTTCGTGGTCCGCTCGCGGTTCGCCCTGGGCTACGACGTCGATTACGTGCCCGGCTGGGACTGCCACGGCCTGCCCATCGAGTGGAAGATCGAGGAGGAGCTGCGCGGCCAGGGCCGGCGCAAGGACGAGGTCTCCAAGGCCGAGTTCCGCGAGCGCTGCCGCACCTACGCCGCCCACTGGATCGAGGTCCAGAAGGCGGGCTTCAAGCGCCTGGGCGTCCTGGGCGACTGGGAGAACCGCTACGCCACCATGGACTATTCCAGCGAGGCGGCGATCGTCGGCGAGTTCCACAAGTTCGTGGTCACAGGCCAGCTCTATCGCGGCTCCAAGCCGGTGATGTGGAGCCCCGTGGAGCGCACCGCGCTCGCCGACGCCGAGGTCGAGTACCACGACCACGTCTCGCCGACGATCTGGGTGAAATTCCCGGTGGTCGAAGGCTCCGAGGCCGCCCAGGGCGCCAGCGTGGTGATCTGGACCACCACGCCCTGGACCATCCCCGCCAACCGGGCGATCAGCTATTCCAAGGACATCGCCTACGCCGTCTACCTGGTCGAGGCCATGGAGACTGGGCTGGAGTTCGAGCCCTGGGCCAAACCGGGAGACCGGCTGATCGTCGCCGAGAAGCTGGCCGCCGACGTCATGGCCGCCGGCAAGGTCGCGAAGTTCCGCAAGGTCGAGCGGGTCGAGCCGGAGGGCATGGTGCTGGCCCATCCGCTGGCGGCGCTCGACACCCACTACGGCTTCCCGGTGCCGATGCTGGCCGGCGACC
>DASUIJ010000114.1:0-3552 GCA_036279815.1 Phenylobacterium sp.
GAGCGTCCGGGCCTGGTCCTGGGCCTGGCGCCCGGCGGTTCGGTGCGCGGCGCGGCCTACCGGGTGGCGGACGGCGACTGGGACGAGGTCTACGCCTATCTGCGCGAGCGGGAGCAGCCGACCGAGACCTATGTGGAGGCGTCCGCCGAGGTCCGGCTGGGCGACGGCCGCAGGTCCCGCACGCTGATCTTCCTGTCGGACACCGCCCATCCCCAATGGGCCGGGGCGCTCAGCCTGGAGCGGCAGGCCGAGCTGATCGCCGGGGCGACCGGGCTGTCGGGCCGCAATATCGACTATCTGCGCGACCTGGTGGAGCACCTGGAGGCCGAGGGCGTCCGCGACCACAGCATGGAGACCCTGCTGGAAATGGTCGAGGCTAGAGAACCAGCAGCCGCTCAGACGCCGGCTCGATCCGCTCCTGCAGCAGGCGCATGAACTCCGCGCGCTTCAGGCCGGGCGGAATGGGCTCGAGATACTCGAAGACGATGGTCCCGGGCCTGCGGATGAAGCCGTGCTTGGGCCAATGGACGCCGGAATTGGTGGCGACGGGCACCACCGGCAGGTCGAACTCCCGGTAGAGGCCTGCGATGCCGGGCTTGTAGTCGGGCTCGGCGCCCGGCGCCGTGCGGGTGCCTTCCGGGAAGATCAGGATCTGGCGCGGCGCCTTGGCGAACTGCGCCTGCGCGTCCCGGATCATCTTGCGCAGCGCGGTCGAGTGCCCCGAGCGGTCCACCACCACCATGCCCATCTTCCTGGCGTACCAGCCGAAGAAGGGAATCCACATCAGCTCCTTCTTGGCCACGAACAGCGCGCCGGGCAGGACGCCGAACTGCACGAAGACGTCCAGCATGCACTGGTGCTTGGCCGCGATCAGGGCCGAGCCGGCGGTCGGAATGTGCTCTCGGCCGCGGATCTCCACCTTGATGTCGCAGCAGATCCTGAGCAGGAAATTGATGCCCACGCTCCAGACCACCAGGCAGCGCAGCATCCACAGCGGCGGGAACAGCAACAGCGGAAAGACCGCGATCGCGACGGCCGCCGACCAGACATAGAACAGCGCCACGAAGATGAGGGATCGCAGGGCGGTCAAGAGCTCAGCCTTTCGGGGTGGGGGCGGCCGGCGCCGGTTCGGCGTCGGCGGGGCCCAGGCCGCGCACCATTTCGCGGCCGAGGATCGCCAGATACTTCGAATACTCCCCGATCATCAAGCGCGCGCCCCGGCTGGTCCTCCACCAGTGGTGGGCGTTCAGGACCGAGGTGGCGACGGGGTAAGGGTGGAGACGGGCGTCGGGCATGGCCGAGCGCAGTTCCAGCATGGCGCGGGGCATGTGGTAGTCGGCGGTGACGACGATCAGGCTGCGATAGCGCATCGAGCGCGCCCATTCGGCGGTTTCGCGCGCGTTGCCCACGGTGTCGGCGGCGGTGAATCCCAGGTCCACGCAGCAGTCGTAGAGCTTGCGCACCGCCTTGGAGACCTTGCGGATGTCCTCGCGGCTGGCTTCGCGATTGACGCCTGAAACCAGCATGCGGCGCGCCTTGCCGTCCTCCAGCAGGGACACCCCGGCGGCGATCCGCTCATTGGAGCCGGCCCCGGTCAGGGCCACCACGCCGTCCGCGCGCTCGGGCTCGGCCGGCGGCGTCGAGCGGTCGATCCGGTCGGCGAAGGCGAGCAGCCCCACAGCCCAGATGAAGGCGATCAGGATGAGGGCGGCCAGGGTCTTCAACGCGTCTCCCCCATCACGTCATCTCCCGGATCAGGGCCTCGGCGGTCAGGCGCGCCGAGATCGCCGCGACCAGGGCCGCCACCGCCGGGCAGGGCAGGATGGCCACGATGTCGATCCAGGCCACGGGAAGCACCGGCGTCAAGCCGCCCGGACCTCCGGCGAGCCGCAGGACGAGCGCCATGATCGCCGCGCCCCCGGCGCCGAACAAGCCCGCGCGCGCCGCCATCCGGGCGAAGCGGACCTGGAACAGCCGGGCGATGAACACGTTCTCCGCGCCGGCCAGGTGCAGCACCTCGACCACGTCGCGCCGGGCCTGCAGACCCGCGCGGGTGGCGAAGGCCACGACCGCGCCCGCCGCCGCGGCGATCAGGGCGAAGACCCCCAGCCCGACCCAGCGGGCGAGGCGGGCGGCCTTGGCGATGTCCTTGGTCCAGACCGAGTGGTCGTCCACGACGGCGTCGAGGCCCTGGGCCTTCAGCGCCTTGGACAGGGCGTCGGCCGTAGCCGGGGCCTTGGGATCGAGATCGACGGCGACGAGCCGGGGCACGGGCAGGTCGTCGAGGTCGGACACGTCGCCCAGCCAGGGCGCGACCAGGGCCTGCGCCTTCTCCTTCTCCAGGGCCCGGGCCTCGGAGACGCCGGGCACGCCGGCCAGGGTCTCGGCGGCGCGGGCGGCGGCGGAATCCGGGGTCTCCGACGCCTTGGGCCGGACGATCACCGTGGCCTGGGCGCGAAGCTGGTCGGTCCAGCCGCGGGCGGCGCGGTCCGCCGCCAGGACGGACAGCGCCGTGAGGCAGGCCAGGAAGCACAGGGTCGCCACCACGAAGATCAGCGCGCCGTCGCGGGAGTCGGCCTCGGGCAGGAAGGGCGCCGGCCGCCAGCTGTCGGAATAGGTGCGCGGGTCGCTCATGCCGACGCGCCCGCGTGGAACGTGGTCAGCCGGCCTTCCTCGAGGTGCAGGACGCCCTTGCCGGATCGCGCCACAAGGTCCTGGTCGTGGGTGGCGATCAGCACGGTGGTTCCCAGCCGGTTCAGCTCCACGAACAGCCGCAGGATCCGCAGGCTCATCTCATGGTCGACGTTCCCGGTGGGCTCGTCTGCGATCAGGATGTCGGGGCGGCCGACGACCGCGCGGGCGATGGCCAGGCGCTGCTTCTCCCCGCCGGCCAGGGTGGCGGGCATGGCGTGCATGCGGCTTCGCAGGCCCACCCAGGACAGGAGCTCGGCCACGTCCTGCCGGTAGCTCTCGGGCTTGCGTCCGGCGATGCGAAGCGGCAGGGCGGCGTTGTCGAAGGCCGACAGGTGCTCCAGCAGGCGGAATTCCTGAAACACCACGCCGATTCTCCGGCGCAGCATGGGCTGGTCCTTGGGCGACACGGCCGAGACGTCCTGCCCGAACAGGTGGATCAATCCCTTCGAGGGCTTTGCGGCCAGATAGATCAGCTTGAGCAGCGAACTCTTGCCCGCGCCGGAAGCGCCGGTGATGAAGTGGAACGAGCCCGCCTCCAGGGCGAAGGTCAGGTCCTTGAGCGTCTCCGGGTTGCGCCCATAGCGCATGGAGACGTCGTCGAAGCGGAGCACCTCGTCCGCCTCAGGCGGGCTGTCGGACACCCTGGCCACGGAAATCTTCGATCCCCCAAATCACGCTGACTGCCTGGGCTCTATCATGATTGCGGCCCAAGGTGGGCGCCCCAGGCGCGCGCCATCTGTCCGATAGCGCCGGTCCGCTGGAATCGGCTAGTCTGGCGGCGTCGCCATGGGGCGCGGGGGCGTTTCGAGACCACATCGGGGATGCCGCTCAAAACATCTCGACCCTTCCGATTCTACA
>DASUIJ010000115.1:0-2454 GCA_036279815.1 Phenylobacterium sp.
ACGCCTGCTGCGCCGGGTCCGCGACTTCGCCGCCGCCGACGGCGCGACCCTGATCGACCGCAAGGTCGCCGCCAAGGCGCTGGCCCGTCTCGACGTCGACGAGGCCGGGCTGGACGCCCTGGACCGCCGCTACCTGCGGGCCCTGATCGAGAACTATGGCGGCGGCCCGGCCGGGGTGGAGACCCTGGCCTACGCCATCGCCGAGGCCCGGGACGCGGTGGAGGACGTGATCGAGCCGTTCCTGCTGCAGCAGGGCTTCATCCAGCGCACGCCCCGCGGCCGCATGGCCACCGCCCGCGCCTACGCCCACATCGGCCTGACGCCCCCGCCGCAGTTACCGGCGGGCGGGCAGGCGGGGCTGTTCGAGGAGGAGTGATCCGCGCCATGCCGCCCACCGACACCGCCCCCTCCGCCGGCTGGCTGGAAGGCCGCGAGCACGTGCTGCCGGTGCGGATCTACTACGAGGACACCGACTTCACCGGCGTGGTCTATCACGGCAACTACCTGCGCTATTTCGAGCGGGGGCGGAGCGATTTCCTGCGGCTGGTGGGGATCGGCCACGCCGACCTGCTGGAGCGGGACGATCCGGCCGCCTTCACGGTGGTGAAGATGGACCTGGATTTCCGCAAGCCCGCGCGGATCGACGACGCCCTGCACGTGCGCACCACCTATGACAGCGCCAGGGGTCCACGGCTGTTCATCAGCCAGAAAATCGTGCGCGGCGAAGACCTTATCTGCACGGCGTCGGTCCAGGCGGCCTGCATCGACCTTTCCGGCCGTCCGCGTAAGCCGCCTCAGGGTTTGTTAACCACGTTGGCGCCGCTCTTTTGCTAGAGGTGCGCCGCAAGTTCGCCACCTGACGGGTCCAGTTCGGACCCTCACCTAGCCGGAGAGACCATGGATCCCGCCGCGATCACCCCGGAGACGTTCTCCTTCATCTCCCTGTTCCTGCGCGCCGACTGGGTGGTGAAGGGGGTCATGGCCGGGCTCGCCCTGGCCTCCTTGTGGTCGTGGACGGTGATCGTCGACAAGACCCTGCGCCTGTCGGCCCTGAACCGCGAGGCCGACGCCTTCGAGAGCCAGGTGGCCTCGGGCCGCAGCCTGGAGGAGATCGCCAGCGAGGCGGGGGAGCAGCCGACCCACGCCCTGCCCCGCATGCTGCAGGGCGCGCTGAAGGAATGGCGCGACGCCCGGGCCAAGGGCCTCAACGACAGCCAGGCCGCCTTCCTGATCCAGCGGATCGACCGGGTGCTCGACACCACCATCGCCCGCGAGGCGCTGCGGGTGGAGGACGGCCTGTCGTCCCTGGCCATCGTCGCCACCGCCTCGCCGTTCGTCGGGCTGTTCGGCACGGTCTGGGGGATCATGCACTCGTTCCAGGCCATCGCGATCCAGAAGAACACCAACCTGGCGGTGGTGGCCCCCAACATCGCCGAGGCGCTGTTCGCCACGGCCATCGGCCTGGTGGCGGCGATCCCCGCCTACATCGCCTTCAACCGCTTCTCCTCCGACACCTCGCGCTATTCCGCCCGGCTGGAGGGCTTCGCCGACGACCTGTCCACCGCGATCCAGCGGCGGCTGGCGGACCGGAGCTGACCCATGGCGCTTTCCGCTCACGACGCCTTTTCCGCCGCCGGCGGCGGGGGACGGCGCCGACGCTACGGCGGCGGCCGGCGCGGCGCCCTGTCGGAGATCAACGTCACCCCGCTGGTGGACGTGATGCTGGTGCTGCTGATCGTGTTCATGATCTCGGCGCCGCTGCTGACCGTGGGGGTTCCGGTGGAGCTGCCCAAGACCGAGGCCGGCGCCATGCAGGACCAGACCGAGCCGCTGACGGTCTCGATCCGCCAGGACGGGTCGATCTACATCCAGGAGCAGGCGACCCCGTTCGAGGGCCTGTCGCCGCGGCTGAAGGCCATGGCCGGCGGCGAGACCCAGAAGCCGATCTATGTGCGGGCCGACGGGCGGGCCGCCTACGCCGTGGTGGCCCAGGTGATGGCCTCGCTGTCCACATCGGGCTTCACCTCGATCAACCTGATCACCGACACCGGCGGGCCCCCGTCGGGCGGAACCCCGACTCCGGAGACGCCTTAGGCTCCGATGATGCGTGAGCGGACCGATTATTCCCGGGCGATGGCCGCATCCGTGGCGCTGCACCTGGCGGTGCTGGCGATCCTGATCCTGAGCCGCGGCTGGGCCCGCCAGCTGCCGGTGGGCACGGTGGTGCCGGTGAACATCGTCTCCAACGCCAGCCTCACCGACCTGCGCGCCGCCGCCCAGGCCGCACAGGAGCAGGCCGCCCAGACCGAGCAGCCGGTGGAGGACGCGCCGGTGGAACCCGCCGCGCCGGAGCCCACCCCCCTGCCCCAGACCCGGCCGACGCCTGCTCCGGCCCCGACCCCGCAGGCGGTCGCCAGGCCGCAGCCGAAGCCGCCGGAGCTGAAGCCCGCCGTC
>DASUIJ010000116.1:0-10856 GCA_036279815.1 Phenylobacterium sp.
CGCCCCGGCAGCAGAACTCGACCTCGTTCTTCTACGCCCACTCCGACCAGTGGCGCTACGAGACCGTGGAGATGAGCGAGATCCTCTCGCCCACCGCGCCCGAGGGCGTGTGGGACGGGGCGATGATCGACTTCAACGCCAAGGCCGAGCGCATGGGCTGGCTGCCGTCGGCGCCCGCCCTGCAGACCAATCCGCTGGAGGTGGCCAAGGCCGCCGCCGCGGCGGGCCAGGACCCCAACGCCTACACCCTCGACCAGCTGAAGAGCGGCGATCTGAAGATGTCCTGCATGGACCCCGACGATCCCGCCAACTGGCCCCGCAACATGTTCGTCTGGCGCTCCAACCTGCTGGGCTCGTCGGGCAAGGGCCACGAGTACTTCCTCAAGCACCTGCTGGGCGCCAGCCATGGCCTCCAGGGCAAGGATCTCGGGGAGACCGGCGGCCAGAAGCCCACCGAGGTGACCTGGCGCGACCAGGCGCCGGAGGGCAAGCTGGACCTGCTGGTCACCCTCGACTTCCGGATGTCCACCACGGCGGTCTATTCCGACATCGTTCTGCCAACGGCCACCTGGTACGAAAAGAACGACCTCAACACCTCCGACATGCACCCCTTCATCCACCCGCTCTCGGCGGCCGTGGATCCGGCCTGGGAGTCCAAGTCGGACTGGGAGATCTTCAAGGCGATCGCCAAGACCTTCTCCCAGGTGTCGCCCGAGGTGCTGGGCGTCGAGAAGGACGTGGTCCTCACCCCGATCCAGCACGACAGCGCCGCCGAAATGGCCCAGCCCTTCGACGTGCGGGACTGGTCCAAGGGCGAGTGCGAGGCGATCCCCGGCAAGACCATGCCGCAGATCACCGTGGTCGAACGCGACTATCCCAACACCTTCAAGCGGTTCACCGCACTGGGGCCGCTGATGAAGACGGCGGGCAACGGCGGCAAGGGCATCGGCTGGAAGACCGACCACGAGGTCGACCTGCTGGCGGCCCTGAACGGCGAGGTCCTCGAAGAGGGTCAGACCCTGGGCATGCCTCGGATCGACACCGACATCGACGCCTGTGAGACCATCCTGATGCTGGCGCCGGAGACCAATGGCGAGGTCGCGGTCAAGGCGTGGGAAGCTCTGGAAAAGCAGACCGGCCGGGACCACACCCACCTCGCCCTGCCCAAGGAAGACGAGAAGATCCGCTTCCGCGACCTGCTGGCCCAACCGCGCAAGATCATCACCTCGCCCACCTGGTCGGGGATCGAGAGCGAGAAGGTCTGCTACACGGCCGGCTACACCAACGTCCACGAGCTGATCCCGTGGCGGACCCTCACCGGCCGCCAGCAGCTCTACCAGGACCACCTGTGGATGCGGGCCTTCGGCGAGGCGCTGTGCGTCTACCGCCCGCCGATCGATCTGAAGACCACCTACGTCAAGGGCCTCAAGCCCAACGGCGAGAAGGAGATCGTCCTCAACTTCATCACCCCGCACCAGAAGTGGGGCATCCACTCCACCTACAGCGACAACCTGATGATGCTGACCCTGAACCGGGGCGGCCCGGTCATCTGGGTCTCGGAGACCGACGCCAAGAAGGTCGGGCTGGTCGACAACGACTGGGTCGAGGCCTTCAACGCCAACGGCGCGCTCACCGCGCGCGTCGTGGTCTCCCAGCGGATCCGTGAAGGCACCACCTTCATGTACCACGCCCAGGAGAAGATCGTGAACACGCCGGGGTCTCAGATCACCGGCAAGCGGGGCGGCATCCACAATTCGGTGACCCGCACCGTGCTGAAGCCCACCCACATGATCGGCGGCTACGCCCAGCTCGCCTACGGCTTCAACTACTACGGCACGGTCGGCTCGAACCGCGACGAGTTCGTGGTGCTGCGCAAGATGACCAAGGTGGATTGGTTGGAAACTCCCCTCAATGCGAAGGATTTCGCCCAATGAAGGTTCGTGCGCAAATCGGCATGGTGCTGAACCTCGACAAGTGTATCGGCTGCCACACCTGTTCGGTGACCTGCAAGAACGTGTGGACCAACCGCGAAGGCGTCGAATACGCCTGGTTCAACAACGTCGAGACCAAGCCGGGCATCGGCTTCCCGCGTGACTGGGAGAACCAGAAGCGCTGGAACGGCGGCTGGACCCGCAAGGCCAACGGCAAGATCGAGCCCAAGATGGGCGCCAAGTGGCGCATCCTGGCCAAGATCTTCGCCAATCCCGACCTGCCGGAGATCGACGACTATTACGAGCCCTTCGACTTCGACTACGCGCACCTTCAGACCGCGCCGGAGATGAAGGCGTTCCCCACCGCCCGGCCGCGATCGAAGATCACCGGCGAGCGGATGGAGAAGATCGAGCGCGGCCCGAACTGGGAGGAAATCCTGGGCGGCGAGTTCTCCAAGCGTTCGGCGGACTACAACTTCGAAGGCATCGAGAAGGAGATCTACGGAGCCTTCGAAAACACCTTCATGATGTACCTGCCCCGGCTGTGCGAGCACTGCCTGAACCCGACCTGCGTGGCCGCCTGTCCCTCGGGCGCGATCTACAAGCGGGAGGAGGACGGCATCGTCCTGATCGACCAGGACAAGTGCCGCGGCTGGCGGATGTGCGTCTCGGCCTGCCCGTACAAGAAGATCTACTACAACTGGGAATCCGGGAAGTCGGAGAAGTGCACCTTCTGCTTCCCGCGGATCGAGGTCGGCCAGCCGACCGTCTGTTCGGAGACCTGCGTCGGGCGCATCCGCTATCTCGGCGTGCTGCTCTACGACGCCGATCGGATCGAGGCCGCGGCCAGCACGCCGGACGACCAGGACCTCTATCAGGCCCAGCTCGACGTCTTCCTTGACCCCAACGATCCGGCGGTGATCGCACAGGCCCGGGCCGACGGCGTGCCGGAAGCCTGGCTCGACGCCGCGCGCAAGAGCCCGGTCTACAAGATGGCCATCGACTGGAAGATCGCCTTCCCGCTGCACCCGGAATACCGGACCCTGCCGATGGTCTGGTACGTGCCGCCGCTGTCGCCGATCCAGTCGGCCGCCGCGGCCGGCGCCATCGAGATGGACGGCGACATGCCCGACGTCCGCTCGCTGCGGATCCCGGTGAAGTACCTGGCCAACCTGCTCACCGCCGGCAAGGAGGCGCCGATCGAGCTGGCCCTGGAACGCATGCTGGCCATGCGCGCCTTCATGCGCGCCAAGACCGTGGAGGGCGTGGTCGACCACAAGCTGGCCGAGCGGGTCGGCCTGACCGCCGCCCAGATCGACGCCATGTACCGCTACCTGGCCATCGCCAACTACGAGGACCGGTTCGTCATCCCCTCGGCCCACCGCGAGACCGCCGAGGACGCCTACGACATGCGCGGCTCCTGCGGCTTCTCGTTCGGCAACGGCTGTTCGGGCGGCAAGACCGAGCTTGGCCTGTTCGGCCCCAACAAGCGCTCGCGCGCCAAGAACCCCATGGAGGTCTGAGACATGGCCCGCACCTACAAGGCGCTCGCGCTGCTGCTCACCTATCCGACGCCCGACCTTCAGGCCCTGGCGCCCCAGGCGCTGGACCTGATCGAGGCCGAGGCCATGCTCACCCGGCCGCTCGTCCAGGCCCTGCGCAAGCTGGTCGCCGAGATCACCGAGGGCGATATCTACGACCTGCAGGAGCGCTACACCGACCTGTTCGACCGCACCCGCTCGCTGTCGCTCAACCTCTATGAGCACGTGCACGGCGAAAGCCGCGACCGGGGCGAGGCCATGGTCGCGCTGCTGGAGCTCTATCGCACCCAGGGCCTGGATCTGGCGGCCAACGAGCTGCCGGACTTCCTGCCGGTGTTCCTGGAGTTCCTCTCGACCCTGCCGGAACCCCAGGCCGCCTCCCTGCTCGGCGAGGCGACCCACGTCCTGGAAGCCATGGGCGAACGGCTGAAGACCCGCGGCAGCGCCTACCGTGCCGTGTTCGGGGCCCTGGCCCGTCTGGCCTCCGCCCAGGCCGACCCGAACGCGCTCGCCGCCCTGCTGAGCGAGCCCGACGACAATCCGAACGACCTTGAGGCGCTGGACAAGGCCTGGGCCGAGACCGCCGTCACCTTCGGCCCGTCCGACGTGGGCTGTCCCAAGGCCGACGCCCTCGTCCAGTCGATGATGGCCGAACCCGGCCGTCAGCCGCGCCGCGCCGCCTCGAACGCCTAGGGAGTCCGCATATGCCCCTGATCAATCAACTGCTGTTCGGCGTCTATCCCTACATCGCCCTGTCGGTGCTGGCCCTGGGATCGGTCATCCGCTTCGACCGCGAGCAGTACACCTGGCGCTCCGGCTCCTCCCAGCTGCTGCGCCGCAAGCAGCTGGTGCTGGGCTCGGTCCTCTTCCACGTGGGCGTCCTGACCATCTTCGCCGGCCATTTCGTGGGCCTGCTCACGCCCATCTGGGTGTTCGACGCCCTGGGCGTGCCCCATAGCGCCAAGCAGATCCTGGCCATCGTCGCCGGCGGGATCGCCGGGGTGATGTGCCTGGCCGGAGGCCTGCTGCTGCTGCATCGCCGGCTGTTCGATCCGCGCATCCGCAAGAATTCCAGCTTCGGCGACACCGCCATCCTGGTTCTGCTGATGACCCAGCTGGGCCTGGGCCTGGCGACCATTCCGATCTCCATGCAGAACCTGGACGGCCACGAGATGGTCAAGTTCATGAACTGGGCCCAGGGCGTCTTCACCTTCCGCCCGGACGTGGCGACCTACATCGCCGACGTGCACCCGATCTTCAAGGCGCACCTGGTGATCGGCATGACCATCCTGCTGGTCTTCCCGTTCACCCGCCTGGTCCACATGCTCTCGGCCCCGATCTGGTACCTCAACCGGCGCGGCTGGCAGCTGGTCCGCACGCGGCGGCCCCTGCCGCGCCGCCCCGAGGCGGCCGCGCCCGTCTATCCGCGCTCGGCCTACGGCGCCGCGCCCGGCCAACCCGACACGACCCAGGCCGCCCGGCCGGTCGCGATCAAGCCCGCGGAGTAGCCCCATGCCCGGCACCATCGTCGTCGAAGGCGTCGAGATCCCGGAATTCCTCATCGCCGAGGAAGTCCAGAACCACCCGAGCCTGTCGGCCGCCGAGGCCCGCACCGCCGCGGGCAAGGCGCTCGCCGTCAAGGCCCTGCTGCTGCATCGCGCCGACGAGCTCGGCCTTCGCCCCCAGCCCCAGACCGACGAGGCCGGGCGCGAGGAAACCGACGAGGAAGCCCTGATCCGCGCCACCCTCGACGCGGAGATCGAGGTCGATCCCCCCAGCGAGGCCGAGTGCCGGCGGGTCTATGACGCCCAGCGCGCCCGGTTCACCACCCCCACCCTGGTCGAAGCCGCCCATATCCTCATCGAGCCCAAGACCGACGACGCCGACGGATGGCGCGTCGCATGGCGGACCGCGCAGGACGCCCTGGAACAGCTCCTCGCCCAGCCGACCGCCTTCGCCGCCACGGCCAAGGCGATCTCCGACTGCCCCTCGGGCGAGGTCGGCGGGTCCCTGGGCCAGCTCAGCCCGGGCGACGTGGTCGGCGAGATCGAGACGGCGCTGGCGGGCCTGCAGGCCTGCGAAGTGCTCGACCGGCCGGTGCGCTCCCGGTTCGGCTGGCATGTGCTGAAGCTCGATCGCCGGATCGAGGGACGCGAGCTGCCCTTCGAATATGTTGAGGACAAGATCCGCCTGCACCTGGAAAGCCGCGCCTGGACCGCGGCGGCCACCCGCTATGTCTCCGAGCTCGCCGACCGCGCGCGGGCCAAGGGCGTGGCGTTCAGCCTGAGCCGGGACGGGCGGTTCGGAACGGGGTCCCTGTCCCTCGGCGAACTGCTTGCGGACGACGCCTCGGCCGAGGCGCTGGAAGCCTGGCTCGACGCCACCGATCCGGCGCTGGCCGGCCGGGTGCGCGACGCGGCGCGGGCCGACGACGTCGAAGTCGCCGCCTTCGTCCGCCGGGCCGTGGCCCACTTCGTGGACAACGCCGACGACGAGAGCTGGACCCAGTTGATCTCCGCCTCCCAGGGCGCGACCGACCCGGCGCTCGCCGCCATGACCTCGCTGCTCAAATCCAAGCTCACCCCCAAGGCGCGGACCTACACCCTGGTGCGCCGGAGATAATCGTGCGTCGTTTCCTCTCGCTTCTGGCTGTCGCAACCGCGGCGGCGATCCCTTCCCTGGCCGCGGCGGCGGACGCGCCTCGTGGCGATTTCATCCTCGACGCCCGCCTTCGCTATGAGACGGTGTCCCAGGACGGCTTCGGCAAGGACGCCCAGGCCCTCACCCTGCGGACCCGGCTCGGCTACGAGACCCCCGCCTGGCGCGGCTTCAAGGCGCTGGCGGAGGGTGAGAACGTCGTCGCCCTCAGCGACCGCTACAACAGCACCACCAACGGCAAGACCGCCTATCCGACGGTGGCCGACCCGGAAACCACCGACATCAACCGTCTGCAGGTGTCCTACTCCGGCAAGGCCGCGGACGGGGTGGTCGGGCGCCAGAGGATCATTCTCGGCAATGCGCGGTTCATCGGCAATGTCGGCTTCCGCCAGACCGAGCAGACCTTCGACGCGGTCAGGCTCAGCCTGCGTCCCAGTCCTGGCCTGACGCTCACCTACGCCTATATCGACCGCGTCCACCGGGTGTTCACCGCCAAGAGCGTGCAGGGCGACTGGGACAGCGATTCCCATCTGGTCCAGGCCGAGGGCAAGACGCCGATCGGCCAGCTCACCGGCTACGGCTACCTGCTGGACTTCGACAACGCCCCCACCCAATCCAGCGCCACCTGGGGCGCGCGGCTGGCGGGATCGCACAAGCTCTCCGGCGCGCTGACGGCCACTTACGAGGCCGAGTACGCGCGCCAGAGCGATTATCGCAACAATCCGGCCCGGTTCGATCTGGACTATCTCGACCTCGGCGCGGGCCTGAAGTCCGGCGTCCGCTCGGCGAGCCTGGGCCTGGAGCGCCTGGATGGAAACGGCCGACGCGGATTCCAGACGCCGCTCGCCACCCTGCACGCCTTCCAGGGGTGGGCGGACGTGTTCCTGACCACGCCCGGCGGCGGCGTGCGCGACATCAACCTGCGGGCTGCAACGAGCTTCAAGCCGGACGGGTGGAGCGCGCCGGTGAAGCTCCAGGCGGCGGCGCACGACTTCGCCGACGCAGACGGCGGTCAGGACTATGGCCGTGAATTCGACGCTCTGGTCTCGACCGCGCTCAACGCCCATTTCACGGCCGAGCTCAAGGCGGCGTTCTTCGACGGGGCGAGCCCGGCCTTCGCCGACCGCACCAAGGTCTGGGTGACGCTCGAGGCCAAGTACTAACCGAAGAGGAGGAGCCGTCATGTCGCAGAACCGACCCGAGGCCGTCGATCTTCCGGCCGGCCTGATGAACGATCCGATCGCCTGGTTCCTGGCCGAGCACCATCGGCACCGCCAGTTCTGCGAACTCATGCGCCGGGCCTCCACCGCCAAGGACTTCGACGAGGAGCTGGTGACCTGGCTGCTGGACTTCGTGGTCCACGAACTGGCCCAGCACGTCGGGGACGAGGAGCAGGACTTCTTTCCCATGCTGCGCGCCCGCGCCCTTCCCGAAGACGAAGTGGACCAGGTGCTGGGCCGGCTGTCGGACGAACACGTCAAGGACCTGAACCACGCCCACGCCGTCCAGCATCACCTGGAGACCTGTCTCAGCCGGCGGACGCCGATCGGTCGCTCGGTCGCGAGGCGCAGGGCCCTGGAGGACTTCGCCGCGCAGGAGCTGCGCCACCTGGCCCTGGAAAACGCGGTCGTCCTGCCGCTGGCCCGCCTGCGGCTGACCCGGGAGGATCTTGAATCTCTCAGCGTCAAGCTGGCCGCGCGGCGGGGCCTGCGGCTCGACCCCGTGCAGTGACGCCAGGCGAGGGGCGAAAACCGGGAGCGGCGCCTCAGTAGCCGAATTCGGACCCGCCGGACTGCAGGGCGGCCAGCTCCTCGGGCGTGTTGGCGTTGGCGAAGGGGTCGGCCTCTTCGGCGTCCCAGGCGACGATCGCCATGCAGAGTTCGCCCGCCAGCCCCTTGAGCGAGCGCCCTCCGGCGGCCGCATAGGCCCTCAGCGGCTCCAGGGCGTCCACGGACCACAGCGCACAGGTCGGATGCAGCCGCCCGCCGCTCGAGGCCATGGCGACCTTGGCCAGGCCATTGCGATCCAGCACGGATTCGAGCCGGGACCTCAGGTTGGACGGAAGGCGCGGCGCGTCGCAGGGCAGGGTCAGGACCTTGGCGGCGCCCTCGCGGCGGGCGAAGGTCAGCGCCGCCTCCAGGCCGGCCAGCGGCCCTTCGAGGCGGGGCGGATCGATCAGCAGCTCGGCGTCGGCGACGCCCGCCAGCTGGTCAAGACTGCGCACGGACACCGCCACCGTCGGGCAATAGCCCCGCGCCAGCTTCAGCGCGTGGGCGATCAGCGTGGTCTTGCCGAGGGTGCGCAGCGGCTTCGAGCCGCCCATCCGCCGACCCTCGCCGCCGGCCAGGATGACCGCCAGCGTCTGCTCCGCCTCCGCGGACGCGGCCGGCTTGGTGTGGTGATCGCCTTCGCGCAACGCGATGTCTGCCTGGCCCATGGTTCCGAACCGCAATTGGTGTGAAGGCCATCTTGGCCCGGTCGCGAGCGGCTCGGGTTGTCGCAGATCAATCGGGCCTTTGATCGTCGCGGCGCGGCCGGCCCGTCAGGCCAGGACCTTGCCCGGGTTGAGCAGGCCCAGGGGATCCAGCGCCGTCTTCAGGGTGCGCATCAGCGCCACTTCCTCCGGGGTGCGGGACAGGCCGAGATGGGCGCGCTTCTGCAGGCCGATCCCGTGTTCCGCCGAGATCGTGCCGCCCAACGCCCCCAGGGGCGCATAGACGATCTGTTCGACGGGGCCGCGCGCGCCGGGGTCGGCCAGGCTGGCGATCAGGTGCAGGTTGCCGTCGCCCAGGTGGCCGAAGACGGTCAGGGTGGCGTCCGGCCAGCGGGCGCGCAGCCCGGCGCGCACCTCGGCGACATAGGCCTCCATCGCGCTGATCGGCAGGCCCACGTCGAAGGTCGCCACCGGACCGTGGCGGCCGGTCTGGCCCACGTCGTCGCGCAGGGCCCACATGCGGTCGCGCTCGGCCTGCGACTTGGCGATGGCGGCGTCCACCACCAGGCCGTCGTTCAGCGCCTGGCCCAGGACCTGGAGGAAACGGGCGGAGTCGGCCTCCATGTCGGCGCCCAGGGCCTCGACGAGCACGTAATAGGCCTGGCCGCCCGGCAGGATCGGGCGTCCTGCGGCGGGCGGGGTGGTCACCAGGGCGTAGAACTCCGGCCACATCACCTCGAACGCCGACAAGGTCCCGGCCAGCTTGGTCTCCAGGGTCCGAAGCAGGGGCGCCAGGGCGTCGAACCGTTCCACGGAGAGGAGGGCCATGACCTGCGACGCCGGCTTCGGCCGCAGCCTGAGCACGGCGCGGGTGACAAGGCCCAGGGTGCCCTCCGAGCCGATGAACAGCTGCTTCAGGTCGTAGCCCGCATTGTTCTTGAGCAGGTGGTTCATCGCCGGGATCACCGTCCCGTCCGCCAGCACCGCCTCGAGCCCCAGCACCATCTCCCGAACCATGCCGTAGCGCACGACCCGGTTGCCGCCGGCGTTGGTGGCGATGGCCCCGCCGAGGGTGGCGGTCCCGCGCGCCCCGAAGTCCAGCGGCAGGAGAAGGCCCTGCTCATCGGCGGCGCGACAGGCGGTGTCGAGGGTGCAGCCCGCCTGCACGGTCATGGTGGCTCCGGCGCGATCCACCTCCTCCACGGCCCGCATGCGCTCGAAGCTCAGGGCGATCGCGCCGTCGGCGTTCGCGCCTTCCACCAGCCCCGTCCGGCCGCCCCAGGGGACGACGCTGGCCCGCGCCGCATGGGCGATCCGCATGACCGCGGAGACTTCCTCGGTGGTGCTCGGACGCAGTACGGCGCGCGGGACGCCGAGCCGGGTCCAGGGGCTGAAGGCGTGTTCCGCCGCCGCCTGACCGACGATCACCTGATCGCGCCCCAGGCAGGCCGCGAAACCGTCCATCAACGCATCCATGGCGGATCTCCCTCGAGGTCAGGCGGTTCCGGAGGCGGCAGGGGCGGGCAGGCTCACATAGGCGTCGAGGTCCGACAGCAGCCTCCGCCACGCCGCCGCCGTCTGCGGCGTCCACGCCTCGCCCAGCACCTCTTCCAGGGTCGCGGCGATCGTCGCGAAGAAGGTGCCGAACACCGCCGCCGGGACCTGGAAGCCCTCGTGGTTGATGACTTCGCTTCGAATGAGCGTGGCGGCGTAGTGCTGCTCGCCCAGGAAATCGAGAATGGCCTGGATCACCCGGGCCAGCATCTCGCCCTTCACCTGGTCGCCCGTGTCGGCCCCGAACAGCGCCTCCATGCCCGGCTGCTCCCGGAACAGGCGCGCATAGACCCTGGGCGTCAGGTCGCCGCAGAGTTCGCCGGCGCGTTCGAGGCTCTCGACGATCAGGTCCGCGTCCGCCGGGTCATGCGCGGCGGGGTGACCGGGTGCGCGGTCAGGGTCGTGGATCGTGTCACTCAAGGCGGGCTCTCCTGCGAAGCCCGAACATGAGGCGAGATCGCGCGACGCCTTTTGACCCCAATCAATCCCGCCCGCCTCGCGGAGGAATTATTTGGCGCCGCCTGCGCAGCGGCCGGCGGCGGCGACCACGGTCCTGGCCTTCTCGCGGGTCTCGGCGACCGACTGGCCGGCCTTGTAGAGCTCCGAGCCCAGGCCGAAGGCCCGTGCGCCGGCGTTCCACCAGTCGGCCATCGAGTCCGGACCGACGCCGCCCACCGCCCAGACGACGACCTCGGGCGGAAGCACCGCCTTGAGCTGGCGAAGGTGGCCGGGGCCGTA